>JAPUJU010000283.1 GCA_027296025.1 bacterium | reverse complement strand
GTATCCGGTGGTGCGCCGCTCGCGCGGGAAATCGCGGAGTTTTTCTACGCGGCGGGTCTACCCATCCTGGAGGGCTACGGACTGACCGAAACGTCGCCGGTCATTACGTTGAATACCTTCGACGATTTCAAATTCGGAACGGTTGGGCGTCCCGTTCCAGGCGTCGAAGTTCGCATCGCTGAGGACGGCGAGATCTGTGCGCGCGGGCCGAACATAATGCTCGGCTACTACAAAAAGCCGGACCTGACGAGCGAGGTCATGAAGGACGGGTGGTTCCATACCGGCGATATTGGCTATCTCGACGAGAAGGGTTTTCTGACGATTACGGATCGCAAAAAGGACATTATCGTCACGGCGGGCGGGAAGAACATCGCGCCCCAACCGATAGAGAGCCTCCTTAAAACAAGCAAGTACATCGACCAGGCCGTCCTTATCGGCGACAGGCGAAAGTTCATTTCCGCACTCGTTGTTCCGAACTTTGAAAACCTTCATGCCTTCGCCGACGCGGCCGGAGTTTCATACCAGAGCAACTCCGACCTGATTGAGCATAAGAAGGTTTTCGAGAAAATTCGAGATGAGATCGAAGAAAAGAGTCAGCACCTTGCGGGGTTCGAACGCATCAAGAAGTTTATTCTCGTAGAGAAAGATTTCACGGTAGAAGGAGGGGAACTGACACCGACACTGAAAGTCAAACGAAAGGTTGTTGAAAACAAGTTTCGAAAGGCCATTGACGCGTTATACTCTGAGTGAAACCACCGTGCGTGCGACTTTTGGCATATTCCTTCTTGTGACCCTGCTCTTCGCCCCCCGCACGGGACGCGCTGCGGGCTTCCTCATTTTTGAAGGCGGCGCCAAAGCGCTCGGTATGGGCGGCGCGTTCACCGCGCGGGCGGACGATCCTTCTGCCATATTCTTCAATCCAGCGGGCCTTTCCCAGGTCGACGGGGTGCAGGCATACGGTGGGTTTACTCTGATCTTCACCGGCACGGACTTCTCGGGGGTCGATCCAGACCCCGGGTTTGGCACGACCGGAGAAACAGGCACGCTTCTTTTCTCACCTATCAACGCATACCTCTCGTGGCAGTTCGATCCGAAGGTGACTGTCGGCATCGGGCTTTTCAATATGTTCGGTCTCGGACAGGACTGGAAGAACCCCTCGACGTTCATCGGGCGGCACATTGCGACGAAAATCGACCTGCGCACCTTTTTTGTGAACCCGACAGTGGCGTGGCAGCCGATCGACGACGTGTCGTTCGGGTTCGGTCTTGATCTGGTTTATGCGACGGTTGACCTTCGCCGATACGTGCAGCAGTGGGATCCGAACGGCCAGAGTTTCCTCGATATCGGCACTACGAGACTCGAAGGCGACAACGGACTGGACGTGGGATGGAACGTCGGAGGTTTGTATCACAGTCCGCACGACGTAAACATCGGTGTGTCCTTTCGCAGCCAGATCACCGCAGACGTGGAGGGACCGGCGGGGTTCGTGCAGGTCCCGAGTGGCGACCCGGCGCTGGACCAGGCCGTCGCGGCGGTGTTTCCATCCAACCAGTCGGTAAAAACCACGATCAAGTTGCCCTATATCATGTCGCTGGGCGTTGCTTACACTGGAGTCGAGCGATGGGAGTTCGAAGTGGACTTCAACTATGTCGCATGGTCGCGTTTCAATGCTCTCGTTTTTGAGTTCAGCGAAGATGCGTCGCTGAATACAATTCGTCCCCAGAACTATGATGATAAATGGAGCCTGCGAACCGGCTTTGGTTACGATGTCTGGGAAGAGCTGACCCTTCGGGCTGGCTACTATTTCGATCCGACGCCGCAACCGCAGTTGGCGATGAGTCCACTTCTCGGCGACATCACCCGGCACGGCCTGACGGGTGGGGTCGGTTATCACGCCGGCGCGGTTACGTTCGACGGATTCATGCTCATCCTGTTTTCAACGGACCGGAGCACCGACGGCCTGAGCGATGACGGGTACAACGGTACGTACTCGTCGTTCGGAAACCTCTTCGGACTGAACGTGGGATACAAGTGGTAAGGATGAACGGCACCAGGAGAATAACCTTTGCGCTCCTCGCGATTCTCCTCGCGGCGGCGGCGTGCACCGAGCTCGAACCGATCGCGCCGACGCGGGTGAACACGGGCTCTGTTGACTTTGCACGTTTTCACGCGGTGGGAAACAGCCTCACGGCCGGCACGCAGAGTAACAGTCTCATTGAAACCCGCCAGGTTCGAAGTTTCCCCGTCCTGCTCGCAGAGGCCGCTCGGGCGCCGAAGCTGGAAATGCCGCTGATTTCCTCGCCGGGCATTCCGAATCTCTTGTTTTTCAGCCAGCTCCTCCCGACTCCCGTGATCGATATGCTGCCGGGAACGGGGATAGAGACGAATACCGGGTTTGCCGGGGTGTTCAACAATCTCGGAATCCCGGGCGCAAAGGTGAACGACCTGCGGACGAAGACTGCGAGTGACGGCGGAATGTACGCGATCGTACTGCGCAATGCAGCGCTCGGTAGCACGGCACTTATCCAGGCCGTCAACGCGGCGCCGACATTTACGACGGTGTGGATCGGCGCGAACGATATCTTCAATTCCGCATCGCAGGGAACGGATCTACTGCTTACGCCAACGGCGTCGTTCACAACGGACTTCATCGCGGTCATGGATTCGATCACCATGGCATCGGGCACGACGGTTGCCGCCAACGTTCCCGGCATGCTGACGATTCCGTTCTTCGCGACCATTCCACCTGTCGTCGTTGACCCGGTGACGCGCGAGCCCGTCCTGATCGGCGGGAATCCCGTACCGCTGATCGGCACCTCGGGTAACCTGTCACCCGATGCCCTCGTGACACTGGGCGCGTCGTCGTTCCTGGCTGCAGGAGACGGAATTCCGGTGATCCTTGGTGGCACGGGCAATCCGTTGCCGGACTTTGTGGTGCTCACGCCCGCAGAGAAGAGCAACGTCCTTGCGCGGATCGATGAGCTCAACACCGTGATCGACACCGTCTGCGCAAACCGGAGCGTTCCCGTCGTCGACGTGCACGCGCTTCTGGAGGAGCTCGACCAGAACGGCGTCGTGATCCGGGACGACACGTTCAATACAGACTACGTGACAGGAGGGCTGTTCAGCGTCGACGGAATTCATCCGTCATCGATGGGATACTGGGTCATCACGAGAGAGTTCGCGCGAGTCATCAACGCGAATTTTGGAGCGGTGATTCCAGAACCGCCGCTTCCGATTGAGCCGGTACTGAACCGGGTGCCGGGCAACAACGACGAAGAGCTTCTCACACCGCTTCACTACGCCCTCGTTCTTCCGTATTACGCGCTCACGGGCTTCTGGCGCGCGTTCGGAGTAACCGGAACTCATTGAAGCTTCAGGCGTGACATGGTATAATGTGCGGGCTACTTGGGGAAGGCGCTCGCTGGATCTCTGGCGAGGCCGCACCAGCAACTGCCGACCGAATCACTCGCTGTGCCGCCCGCTGCGAGTTCCCACCGCCGGATGATCGGCCTCACCCCGGCGTGCTTCCGACTGGGCTATCGAGCCTCTTTCCATACAAGAATCTGACGTAAACGAAGCACATGCCGGACCTTGAGCCTAGGGGGGTCCCATGACGTGCGTCGTCGCATGCGGGCTTTTCTCGGAATTCGGTGGTTCGGTCTGACTCTAATTAACGAGAGGATTTGCTTCTCGAGTGTCGTTGGCTCAACTTCCGCCCAGGGGGGTCCCATGAAACGCTTTTTGGGGTTCGTTCTCAGCGTAACGCTTGCGGTTCTCATCGCTGCGAACTCGACGTCAGCACGAAAACTACCGAATGCGTCGGGTCTTCGGTTTACGGAGACGCCGGCCAGAGAAAGTCTCCCACCCGAAATTCGCCAGTCACTCGCGTCACCGACCCTGTCCCCGGTGGCCACCGACACCTTTCGCCTGGCCTGGTATGGCTTTAACAACGACGGTATCCCGGATGCCCAGGGGTGGGTATCCGTCGACGTTACCGCGCAACTGGACACGTTCTTTCACGTGGAGGACGCGACCGTGCTCGACGGCGGGCAGTTCGGAAGGTTGATCGTCCTCGAGGGCAACCAATCCATGTGGTGCGGTCAGGCCGCCTCGGCCGTGCCGCCGTTCTGCGGCTACGCTACCCTGCCCGGCTACGGCAACGGCTGGAATCAGTCTCTTTATTCCAAGGTCTTCGAGTGTGACAGCCTGGGCCTGTACTTCGAGATCGCATGGGATACCGAACCGGGTTACGACTTCGTACGCGTGGCATACTACGAAGGGATAGGCGACACCTGGATCGAACTTACCGTCGGCACCAGCGGGTTCTACTACGACGGGTGGGGTCAGACGATCGAGTGTTTCATGTTTCCGACGCCCGCGGGCTCTACGCAGGTTCGGTTCGTGTTTACATCCGACGGCGC
>JAPUJU010000282.1 GCA_027296025.1 bacterium | reverse complement strand
CACCATGCCATTTTCGAGCAGCGACACTGCCCTCACCGTTACCGTCCCGATGGCCGCGACGAGTGGCCCGGTAAAGGTGCTCGGCACGAATCCGACGGGCCCCGTCGTCACCTCGAATCCGATCTTCTTCGATGTGCTGCCTTCCACCCCCGCTCCGGGTGTCCTGCGGCGGGCACTGGCATCCCGGCCGAATCCAGACTTCAACGTTACCAGCGCGGCTGCGATGTCGCCGCTGGGCGACCAGCTGGCCGTCTCGGGATTTCTGCCAGGTGAGGGTCCTTTTCCGATTATCCAGTTCATCGATACGGATCCGGCGAGCGCAACGTACAACCAGGAGATTTCCGACGACTTCGGCGTCGGACAGGACCCGTTGGACCTGGCGTTTTCGCCGGATGGAACCAAGCTGTATATGGCGGCGCTATTCGGTGGCGGTGCAATTGTTATGGACGCACGGCGAGACCGTTCGACCTACGGAGACCTGACGACGATCGATGACAGTTTTTTCGATTTCGGCAGCGTTACCAGAGTCGCCGTCAGCCCGGATGGTTCGGTCGTGGTGCTCCATGGTTCTTTCGATGCTATCGAGAGCGAAGGGCTATTTTTCATCGATGCGACGGAGAATCCCCCGGTCGTTGTTGACACGATGGAGTTCCAGTTTATGAAGGATCTCGTGTTTCATCCGACCGGCGACTATCTCTACCTCCTCAAGTCTGGCAATACGACGGTTACCGTCGTGAACATGGTTGCCAACACGCCGAACTTCAGGGGGATTGTCAACACCATCAATATTGATTCGCCGGAGCCGGGCAGCCCCGCGGGAAATGAGCCCGTCTCAATGGCGTTTTTTCCGGACGGCCAGCAGGCGTTGATCCTTGGTTTTGATCAAGCCGTCGACCAGCCGTACATCCACACGATGGACACGTCGGATCCGGTGAATATCATCGAGACGGCAGTTCAACAGCCGTTCGCCGCCGGTGCCAGCTCCATTCGCTCCTCGCAGATCGACGTATCCCCCCGCGGGGACCGGGCCGTCGTCTATACGAGCAACGCCGCTCTGTATGCCCTCGATGTGACGTCGCCGCCCTATACGCTTGTGGGTTCCCACTTGCCCGGCGGGGCGAACTCGATAGTGAATATGGAGTTCACCATAGACGGTTTTGGTGTTTACGCGGCGGACGGTACTACCGATTCGATGGTTGTGTTCGATTTCAGCGGGGTTCAGTCGATCAGTCTTTTGTCCGGTGACGCTCAGAGCGGTGTCGTTGAGCAGTCGTTGGCAGCCCCGCTGCGCGTGGAAATCTCGACCTTACCCCTCGCCGCGTCCGGACCGAGCCGGGTTGCGGCGATGACCGATGTGGAGGGGGTACCGGTGACATTCGAATTCATCTCCGGGGGTGGGGAAATTGAGGGAACCCGTTCTTCGACGCGTATTGTTTCCACTGACCAGAACGGTATCGCCGAGGTACGAGTGAAGCTGGGCCCGCTCGTCGGAAATCAGGTGATCCGGGCGACTACGAGCGGACTCGGTGGCTCGCCGATCGACTTTTCGGCGATGGCGGTGGTCAACTCGGACACGCTCCCGATGACCGTGTCGAATCTCATCCCGGCGCCGTTCAGCGTCGATGTCAGCCCGACGACGGCGTTTCAGGCGACGTTTAGCCGTCCCGTTGACACGGCAACCGTTGACCTGACCAGTTTTTTCGTTCTGAAAGCCAGTGAGACAGAACCAATCCCAGGAGTTCACGGCTATACGGATAACGACACACGCGTTTCCTTTACGCCGTCGAGTCCATTGGCGGAGGGAAGTGACTATACACTCACCATCACCGGAAACGTGGACGACCTCAACGGCGGTGCACTGACCAACCCATCGACATCGACATTCGCCACGATATCGACTCCGTTGCCCCTGGTACTGGAAGCCGTTGACCCGCCGAGCGCGGCAGCATTCGTCCAGGTCGTGTTGTCGGGAACTGGATTCGGGCCGACAGCGACATTGGTACTTTTCAATGATGTTCAGGTCACGCCAGACGCGGCCACGATTGATGCGATCACGGCAACCGTTCCGCTGACCGCGACCTCCGGAAACCTCCGCGTGGTCTCGGGTCCGGACACAACGAACGCGATACCGTTCACGTTTCTCATACCCACTCCGACTCCGGTGACTGAGGTTGCCGACTCGACCGAGACGGTGGTTGGCGTCAACAATCTGGTCGTAAACGCGACGGGAACGTGGGCATGGATGGTAAGTCCGGGTGGAAATGCGGTAGTTCCGCTCGACATCGTAAATGTCGTGTCGGAACCGGCCATACCGGTGGGCCAGAATCCGATCGGTATTGCGCTACTCCCGGACGGTTCGCGGGCCTACGTAGCCAACCGTGTCTCCGGTGACGTCACCGTGATTGACACCGATCCGGCATCTGGCGGCTTCAATACGGTTATTACGACTATCTTTAATGTCGGTGACGGTCCACTGGATATTATCGTTTCGCCGGACGGCGACCGGGCAATCGTTGCCAGCGAAACCTCGCAGGACATCGCGTTCATCGACACGGATCCTCTAAGCGCCACGTTTCACGAAGTACTGACGCGAGGCGGAACCGGTACGCGAAACAAGAGCCTCGCTATACATCCCGATGGAACGATCCTCTGGGTTGGTACTGACGATGGGTATCTGACGATCGATCCGGTCGATTTCGGCGTCATCTCACGCACGGGTAAGGGCAAGTCGACAAAGCAACTCATTTTGAACCCGGACGGCGGCCTGCTCTTTGTGTTGACGACCGAGGGCGAGGTTTTGATCATCGACGTCGAACCCGGCAGCCCGAGCGAAAACGAAGTGATTACGCGAACCGCTAAGGGGTCGAAGAAAAAGAGCTTTTCCATGAACCCGGACGGTACCCTCCTGTACATAGTTCAGGAGGAAAATGACATCGTCATCGTTGTGTCTATCGAGACGATCGATGGTGTCTCTGTGTTTGAACCGGGCAGCGAGGTGATTCCCGGCGTGACCGCCACGGTCGTCGATACGATCGACGCTGGTGAAGATCCGTCTGCGCTTGCCTTCGTGCCCGACGGTACGCTCGCGCTCTTGACCAGCCCGGGCGACAACTCCGTCATCTTTCTCAGTCTCGGCCCGCCGAAACCCGTGATCCTCGCCGACATGAAACTGCGTCCGAAAGAAATCAAAGTCGAAAGAAAACCGAAGAAGAAATTCAAGCATATCAAGGCGTGGATAAAGTTGCCGCTGCCCTATCAAGCCGGCGATATCGATATCGCGTCTATTAGACTGAACGATGTAATACCTGCGGACCTGAAAAAGGTGAAAGTGAAAAAGAAAAAAAAGGACGGCAGAGAGGAGCTGCAGATACGTTTCGATCGCAGAAAATTTAACGAGCTTCTTCCCCTCGGAAACGTTGTGCTGGCGGTCGTTACCGGATTTGTCGCTGCAGGAGACGAGGCCGAGGAGGCTTGCTTCGTGGCGCAAACAACCATCAAGGTGAAACACCCGAAAATGGTCTTTCCCCTTGGTGGAGAAGTGCTGGTAGCGAAACGCGCGACCACAATCCGTTGGATCTCACCAGACGACACTGACGTAATCCAAGTCGACCTTCACTGGTCGCCGGGCGACACTGCGTCCTGGCAGGAGATCGCGTCAGGGCTTCCGGACACCGGCGAATACGTGTGGGTAACGCCCAACATGTATGTGGAGGAATGCCAGGTTGCCGTCACTATCTATACAGCGGAAGACGAAGTCGGCTCGTCGATTACCCCCATACCCTTCACGATCGTCGCTCCGGTGGCTGTGACACTCGCCGGAGCCGGTGCGCGGATCGACGCGCGCTCGGCTGTGATTGAATGGCAGACGTCTTTCGAAACGGGTGTCCGGGGATTCCACGTCCTGCGATCCGACAATGAACTTGTGGCATACCAACGCGTGACACAGGCCATGATCGCCTCATCGGGCACGCGATCGGGCGCCGAGTACGAATACCGTGACGGGACGATTCGTCCGAATCGCACGTACTATTACAAGTTGGAGGAAGTTCCGGATTCCGGTCCGGGTCAGGTATTCGGTCCCTGGGAGATTCGTTACAAAGTTGATTTTGCCCTGGAGCAGAATTACCCCAATCCCTTCAATCCGACTACGACCATCCAGTTCACGGTCGCCAATGATGCCCACGTCCGGCTCATCATATACGACGTGGCAGGCCGCAGGGTCCGGACGCTCGTGGATGAACCGCGCCGGGCGGATCACTACGAGGTCAAGTGGGATGGCAAGACGAACTCCGGCGCGCCAGTCGCGAGCGGCGTGTACTTCTACCGAATGACCGCCGGCACGTTCGTGAAGACGAAGAAAATGGTGATGCTGAAGTAGTGGATGTCAGACGCATAAATACGATACGAAAAACAATTTGAATACGGAGGAAAATATGAAGCAAATCACACGGGCGCTGGCGATCCTGACGGTTTCGTCGCTGGCTATTGTCTCTCAGGCGAACGCGACGCAGGTCATCTACCGGAGTCCGAAGCAAATGGGCAGCGATGCGGCCCTTGTCGTACAGGGGACGGTTTCCGGGGTCCGTTCGTACTGGAACCAGGAGCGCAGCAAGATCTTCACGGAAGCGACCATCACCGTTTCTGCGACGCACAAGGGACAGAACCAGGGGATTGTCCGCGTCACCCAGCTCGGCGGCGTCGTCGGCAACGTGAAAATGTCAGTCGGTGCTGCGATTCAGTGGTCAAATGGTGAGGAAGTTCTGCTTTTTCTGGAGCGGTATGATAAAGGCAGCTATCAAGTCTTCGGATTCTCGCAGGGAAAATTCGATGTCGAGCGAAATCAGGATACCGGAGAGGCATTTGTGCGTCGTCCCAATGTCGCCGGACTCGAGATGGTCGGGGCCCCCGGTGCTGATAGCGCGCGGCCTTCGTCTGCTCCCGCACGGGTGAAACTGGATGACTTTCTTGCCGACGCACTCGGCCGACGCTAGGATCGGTCGCTACTGTGAGTTCAGGCGGTTGAGCGCCTGGATCGCCGTGTCCCGCTCCTGTTCGTCTTCGGATCGTGTTACGGGCAGCCAGTGCCGTTTCGCCTCGTCGATTCGCCCCGCGTCCTCGTACCACTGCGCGCAGAGCAAGTGGGCCTCGAGCAAGGCGGGGTTCGTTGTGAGAGCCAGTTGCCAGTCGGCCAGCGCTTCGTCGTCGCGCCCCTGGGCGGTGCGAAGACGTCCCCGGTTCTTCAAAAGATACGATTTGGCCTGCACTCCGTATTCTCCACTGACCCCTTCGGCACGTGCGAGGCCGTCCTCGATATACTTTTCTGCCGCCTTTAATGCCAGCAATCCGCCCTGGTCGATCAAGATGGATGCGAGGTTGTTGTATGCCGGCAACAAATCGGGTGCCTCGTGGATGGACCGCTCGTAGTAGATAAAGGCAGCCGCCGAGTCACCGAGTTCGATTTTCACATCACCTAGATTAAAGAGAGCATCGCCATTGGATGGGTCCAGGGTCACCGTTTTGTGGAGAAGCGAGTCCGCAATATTGTAGTTGCCCTCGAGCCGCGCGATATTCCCCAGATTGTTCCACGGAAGATAAAAGTCCGGATCGTTCTCAATCGCGAGGCGAAACTCCGCCTTCGCGCCTTCAAGGTCGCCGTCAGTTAGAAGCGCACTGCCGGCCTCGTTATGAGCGGTGGCTGCTTCACGATCGATTGTGCGGCCTCTCGATTGGCCACGGGACTGGATGAAAACGACCGATGCGGCAATGGCCGCAGCGACCGCGAGCCCCGCAACACCGATCAACAGTTTCCGGGACGGTTGGCCGCGCCGTCCCTCCGTGGTACCGACGAGGTGCCTGAGCGCGTCGGCAAACGCCCGGGCGTTCACGAAACGCTTGCCGGGATCCTTCTCGAACGCGATGTCGAGAACGGACTGGAGGTCATCCGAAAGGTCCGGGTTGTGATCGCGCAACGGTTTGGGCGCCGAATTGGTTATCGAATACATGACCGCCATCGGGTGCTCGCCTGGAAACGCCAGGAGCCCCGTGAGCATCTGGTAGAGGACCGAGGCGATCGAAAATATGTCACTGGCGGCATCGACCTTTTTACCGGCGGTTTGTTCCGGGGACATGTAGTGCGCGGTGCCGAGCGTCGTGCCTTCCGCGGTCAGTGTTTCACTTGCCGCCATGCGTGCGATCCCGAAGTCCATCAACTTGACGAGGCCGTCGTCCGTCACCATGATGTTCTCCGGTTTGAGATCGCGGTGAATGATTCCCTCGCTATGGAGCCGGTTGAGCGCGTCGAGGATGTCGATCGTCCATTCGACGGCAGTACGCCAGGGGATGGTGCCATCGTTGTCGATGACGTGGCGAACGGTACGACCTTCGATGAGTTCCATGGCCATCCAGGGATGACCGTCCTCTTCGCCGGCGGCATAAACGGTAATAATGTTGGGGTGGTTTATGCGGGAACAGGCGCGGGCTTCACGCAGGAAGCGTTCCTTACCCGGTCCCCGGAGCCCATCCTTGCGGATCACTTTTACGGCGAGCAGGCGTTCGAGGGTTGCGTCACGGGCCCGGTAGACCGTACCCATTCCGCCTTCGCCGAGTACGCCCTCGATCGAATATCCGGCAATCTCCGTGCGGTCCATTGCCTAAACGTACTACAGAGCAACGGTTACCGCAATGTTAACGCCTACTCCGCGAGTTTCTTGTATTCGGCGAGGGCCTCGTCCGTCCTGCCCGCTTCCTCGTACAGGTTGGCGAGGATGGCGTGCAGCATCCGGTTTGAACTGTCTTCCCCAACGGCCTTGCGGGTCTCAGCAATTGCGTCGTCGAGCAGACCGAAACCATGGAAGATGCTGGCTCGGACGAGAGGGTGTGCCGATCCGCCGCGGTGTTTCTCGCCGCTGATGTCGGCGAGGGAAGCCTGGAGCCTGTTTTCGTCCTCAGGGGTAATCACTTCGAAAAAGGCCGCCGGACTCCTCAACGGCGGAAATCGCAGCGGATCGGTCGTTTCCACGGCCCAGGAATACGAAGTTCCGGGCACGAGTTCCGGCGCTTCGGGCGGGTATTCGAACCGGGTGGTCCCCTCTACATCCTTCTGGAAATGAACACCCGACTCGCTTTCGATCGTTACGCGCAACTCGTCGCCGGCTCCTGCACCGTTCCAGGTGAACACGATGTCGTTCGCGCGGATGCGGGTTTGTGACGGCGATTCGAGCCGTAACCCTTCCTCGTGTTTGCCGCGAAACCCGGCGAGGTGACTGGTTCCCTCGGTATCTTTGAGTTTGATAAAGTCCTGGACCATCTCGAACGTCCGTCCGGGGGAGGGGTCGCTCGGGGCGCCCGATGCTTTTCCAACACGCACCTCGCTACCTGGTCCCACCTCGACGTACAGGCCGTCCTCGTAGAGAAGCTCCGCGGACGCATCGGCGCCCGTCAGGACGACGTCGCCGTCCATCAGCGAGATCCCGAACGTGCCCTTGATTGCCTCGCCGGACGGCTTCTTGATTGTGACATCTCCCTTGCAGGAGAGCAGAACCGCCAGAGGACTCTTTTCCTGAGCGCCTGCGGGCGATAGCGACAACATGCCCATCAGCAGTGCCAGTATGTAGTTACGTTTTCTCATGGAGTAGCCTTTCCTGGGTATGGACGTACGGGTGGCTCATTGGTAGATGAATTACACCCGAGTATAGCGAAGGTTGGCGAAAAAAAGCGGGAATTGTTCTGACCCTCACGGCCGCCACACGGGGTGACTGGCCGGGGCCTCCTGGGGAAGCG
>JAPUJU010000281.1 GCA_027296025.1 bacterium | reverse complement strand
ATGTCGTGTCCGACCGGCGTTTCGTCGACAACGGGAAGATCGTGACGTCTGCGGGCCTCTCTTCGGGGATCGATGCATCGCTCCACGTGATTTCCAGTATCTTCGGCAAGGGACGGGCGCAGCAGATAGCACTTCATATGGAGTACGACTGGCGGCCGGATTCGAAGTTCGCGAGGGCTGCCCTCGCCGACCGTCACATTAGAAACGTGACCTCCCCCACAGGGTATCAGTGGAAGCTTCTCAGTACCGAGGGCGACAACGATCGCTGGGAAATCAAGCTGGTTCTGAAGGCGGACCTGCCGGCGGAGTCGATGCTCGAGTCGATCGACAACCAGCTGAGCTCACAGTTGAGGTGGACGAAGGGCGAATTTAGAGTGACCAAAGGGATTATCGAAAGCCACTGGACGTTCAGTGATGAAGATGGTGTGGACTGGAAGGGGACAGCGAGCCTCGCACACATGGGGGCGACCAGCAGCACGTACCTCGTTACGCTCTACGTGGTCCGTGCAGACGTGTCGATGAGGTAGCCGACCGCATGACCGCAAAAAACTCCCCTCCCACTTCGTGGAACAAAAAACGTAGCGTATTCGCTGTCGCCGCAGGATTTGTCGTGACGTTTGTAGCGGCGATCGTCCTGGCGTTCATACTGATAACGGCGCTTCCGGGCCTTTACCCCGACTTCCACACAGATTCGACTGTTGTCGGGGGCACGGTGGGCGGCCGCCTGCTGAACGTACTCTCGATGCTGGTCGCATCGATCGGGGGAGGATACACCGGGGCACTTCTCGCCGGCCGCGCGCCGGTAAACCACGGGCTTGCGGTGGGTCTCCTGATGATCTTCGCGAGTTTTGCTGGCGGTTCGAATATACCCGCTTCTCAGCCCGTGTGGTCCACGGTGATCCTTTCTCTCGCGTTCCTTCTGGGTGGCGGCATCGGCGGCAGGTTGAGAGATATGCAGCGGACACGCCGTTCACGATAAAGCGAGGATGCATGAGCCAGGAAATTCTGCATGTGGAATTCGCGGTTCACTACGTTTGACAGTGAACTCGCCGAGTACTATTATGCCGCGCGAGGGCAAGGTACTCCCCATTCCAAGCGGGAAACAAGCAAATCATGAGCAAACATCGTATCGTACTGTTGCCTGGTGACGGCATAGGGCCCGAAGTCGTCGAAGCAGGTCGCCGGATCGTCGAAGCGACAGGTCTGCCAGTGGAGTGGATTACGAGACAGATCGGCGTCAGCGCGGTCGAAAAGTTCGGTGACGCGTTGCCAGAGGATGTCGTTTCTGAGATCAAAGCCTGCGGCGTGGCTTTGAAAGGCCCGACGACCACACCGATTGGTACGGGACACGTTTCCGCAAACGTGCGCCTCCGACAGGAACTCGAACTTTTTGCCAACGTTCGGCCGGTAAAAACGGTTCCGGGTCTCGAGACGCCCTACGGAGCCGTCGACCTCGTCGTGGTTCGGGAGAATACCGAGTCGCTTTACGCCGGGCTCGAAAACGTGGTAGCGCCGGGAGTCGTTACGTCGATCAAGGTCATTACCGACCGGGCCAGCCGCCGCATAGCGCACTTCGCGTTCGAGTACGCCAGGCAATGGGGGAGGAAGCGCGTCACCGCCGTCCACAAGGCCAACATCATGAAGTTGGCTGACGGTCTTTTCCTCTCGTGCGCAGAGGAAGAGGCTGCCGCCTACGCGGGGGAGGTGGTTTTCGACGATATCCTTGTCGATGCGCTGGCCATGCGGCTGGTCAAGAAAGCCTCCGACTTCGATATTCTGCTTCTCGAAAATCTCTACGGCGACATCGTCAGCGATCTGGCTGCGGGCCTTATCGGTGGCCTGGGTCTGGCTCCGGGTGGAAACTACGGTGCGGACTGCGCCGTGTTCGAAGCGATTCACGGCTCGGCTCCGGATATTGCCGGGCAGGGGATCGCGAATCCGATCGCAGTGATTCTGTCGGCGGCGATGATGTGCCACCATCTCGGTG
This sequence comes from bacterium, assembly GCA_027296025.1. Classification (GTDB taxonomy): domain Bacteria; phylum Krumholzibacteriota; class Krumholzibacteriia; order WVZY01; family WVZY01; genus JAPUJU01. The sequence continues at coordinate 4,507 of JAPUJU010000281.1, read as the reverse complement.
ACGTGACGGCGTACCGTCGCATTCGAAAATCCGTGGCGACGATCAGTCAGGAACAGAAGGACAAACTCACGCCGGACCTTGGCGGTAAAGGATCGACAGTCGGCCTGACCGAAGCGATTGTCGAGGAAGTAAGACGCCGCGTAAAAGACAGGCTCGACGAATAAGCACGAATCGGCGCTGCGAAGAGTTCTCGGATCAGGAGGGCGTGCAATGAAAAACGGTTTTTGGTTCGCGACAGTGCTCTGTTTGCTGACAACGCTTCCACCAGTCGCACCCCGCGCCGCGCCGCTGGACGTCGTAGGCACCTGGCAGGGGAGTCTCACGGTACAGGGTTTTTCCCTTCGAATCGTATTTAGAATCACGATGGGTCCGGATGGCGGGCTGCGATGCCTGCTGGATAGTCCCGATCAGGGCGCAACCGATATTCCGACCTCCGGTGTTACGTTCGAGAACGGCGCGCTTCGCATCGATGTGGAAGCGGTAGCAGGTTTCTATCTCGGTACGGCGAACGACGACGTCAGCGAGTTCACGGGTGAGTGGACGCAGGGGGGACAGGCGCGACCACTGGTATTAAGGCGCTCGGAGAAACCAATTGACTACAGCCGTCCGCAGGATCCGCGTGACCCCCTTCCTTATAATGTCGAAGATGTGACTTTCCCCAACGAGGAAGCCGGCATCACCCTGGCCGGTACCCTCACCACACCCGCAACGGGTCGACCGAGCCCGTGCGTTCTGCTGATTTCCGGCTCGGGCCCCCAGGATCGTGACGAGGCGATTGCCGGCCACAGACCCTTCTTCGTTCTGTCCGATCACCTGACGCGGCAGGGGATCGCCGTACTCCGTGTCGATGATCGGGGGATTGGAGAGTCGACGGGAAATTTCGGCGAGGCGACCACGGAAGATTTTGCGAGCGACGCCGCCGCTGGAATCCGGTACCTTGAATCGCGTCTCGAAATACGTCCCAGGAAAATCGGATTGCTCGGACACAGTGAAGGCGGCCTTGCGGCCGCGATGGTGGCCGCACAGACGGGCGGAATCGCGTTCGTTGTGCTCGTCGCCGCTCCCGGTGTTGTCGGTGACGAGCTTCTCACCATGCAGGCTCGGGCGCTTTCGGAAGCTGAGGGCTTGCCGGAGGCTCTTGTTCGTCGCAACCTCGCCGTTCAGGCCGCAATTTTCGAAGCGCTCAAGAAAAGCGACTCGTCAACACGCGAGGAGCGCGTGCGCACCGTTATTCGGGAGAGCCTCGAAGACCTCGAACCGAGCGAACAACAACAACTCGGAAACGCGGATGCGTACGTCGAAGCACAGGTACAGATGCTGACGTCGGAGTGGTTTCTTTTCTTTCTGAACTACGATCCCGCGTTGGCGTTGCGTAATGTAAGTTGTCCGGTCCTCGCCTTGAACGGCGAACTCGATCTCCAGGTACCTCCCGCCGAAAATCTCGGAGCAATCGCGGCGGCGCTCAAGGAGGGTGGAAACACCGAAGTGACCATCCAGGAACTCAGCGGGCTGAACCACCTTCTTCAGACTGCTCGGTCGGGAGCCCCATCCGAATACTCGACGATCCCCGAAACAATTTCGCCGGTGGTGATGAACATCATTTCCGAGTGGATTCTCCTGGTTGCGAAATGACGAACGATTCATTCAAAGAAGACGAGCACTCACCGGTCGAGATTCCCATCGATGGAATTCTCGATCTGCATACCTTCGACCCGCGGGACGCGAAGTCACTCGTTCGCGATTATTTGACCGAGTGCCGCGCACGCGGGATCCTGCAGGTTCGCATCATTCACGGCAAGGGCACCGGCGCTCTTCGCGAGACGGTCCACGCGACACTCGAGAAAATCCAGTTTGTGCGTTCGTTCGAACTTGCTGGCGATCGCAGCGGGTGGGGAGCTACAATCGCCATGCTGAGTGCGCCGATCAGGGAGGACGAAAAGTCAGGATGATCCGCGAATCACGCATCTCGTTGATCTCCGAGATTCGACCCCGAAAGCCGCCCGCGACTTCATGAAGCAAGCTGGTAAGGCGCCGTCCGAGAAATAACGCTCAGCCTTCTGTTCTCGCAGCCCCTGCAAAAAAGAACTTAGAGTCGGGGGGCGTTTTCCTTCATAATCTCGAATATCCCGATCCGTCGCCTGCGGGTCGGGATGTCGAATCATGCAGATCCTTATTCTTTCAGTGATTCTCGCCGTGGCGATTACCCTGCTCATCACGCAGGCGCTTCGGTTTGAGTTGACGGCACTCCTTATTATCGTTTCGCTGCCAATGACGGGTCTGCTGACGCCTGCAGAGGCGTTATCCGGTTTTGCCAATGAGGCGATGATTACCGTTGCTGCCATGCTTGTTCTGAGTGCTGGCCTCGTACGCACGGGTGCTCTTGATTACGTGGTGCGGAAGGCGAGTCGTCTGCCGCTCCAAAAGCCTCGCCAGCTTCTTTTTCTCCTCGGCATTGTTACGGCCTCCATGAGTGCGTTACTCAACAATACGGCTGTTGTTGTATTGATGATTCCGATCGTTCTCGCTATGTGCCAGCGCCACGGTATTCTGCCGTCGAAAGTGATGATACCACTGAGCTACTTTGCGATTCTCGGTGGCACCATGACGCTGATCGGCACGAGCACGAACATTCTTGTCGATAGTTTATTTCGCCAGGCAGGTGGAGAGGGGTTCGGGATGTTCGAGTTCACGCCCATTGGTTTGTGCTACCTGATTCTTGGCGGTGGATTTCTTATTCTCGTTTCGAACCGGCTTTTACCGGAGCGAAAAGTTTTGAGCCAAATCCTGGAGCCTCAGCATCGCACGAACTTCGTGACGGAGATTGTGGTGCCCGAAGGCAGCGATATGGCGGGAAAAGATCTCAAGTCGATGCTGTCCGGAACCGACGGCGTGCGAATCCTGGAACTCGTCCGCGGCGAAGAGGTTCAACTCGGGCCAGCGCTCGAAGAAGTTGTTCGTGATTTCGATATCCTGCTTATCGAAGGAAGCCCCAAAGCGATTCACCGCCTGCTGGAGAAACAGCACCTCGATCTCGCATCGGCGGTCGCGGACACCCAGCGGGTAAAGATCAGCCGCCTCGACCTCTTCACGGTAGAAGCAGTCGTGACCCCGAACTCCCCGTACTACAACCAGCGGCTCGGAGAAATCGGATTGAACCGGCTCTACGGTATCAAAGTGCTCGCGATCCAGCGTATGGGCCGCCATCTTCAAATGGGTCTACGAGAAACGAAACTTCAGGAAGGAGACGTGCTCCTCATCCAGGGCGAAGAGCGGTCGCTGTACGACTTGCAGGCAACCGGGTACGTGTTGATCATCGAAGGGGTGGACCGGACGATCCGCTTTTCGCGGCAGGCCCCCCGCGCCATCATTATACTTGGAGCCGTTGTTCTGGCAGGCGCGTTCGGCTGGTTACCGATCTCCATAGCGGCGCTGGCCGGGGCGGTAAGCATGATACTCTTCAGGTGTCTTCGTTTCCGGGGTGCTACGCGCGCGCTGGATAGTTCGGTTCTGCTCCTCCTCGCGGGTGCGCTTCCCCTCGGAATTGCCATGGAAAAGACGGGAATGGCAGAGCTTCTGGCGAGAACGGTTATGGGAATGGCGCAGGATTTTGGACCTGTCGCCATGATCGGCGCGCTCTACCTCGTCACCTCCATCATTACAGCGTTTCTTACGAATTCGACGACTGCCGTCCTCCTGACGCCGATCGTGTTGCAGATTGCGCGCGACATGGGTATCGATCCTAAGCCGCTTCTCATTGCGGTCACGTTCGGCGCGAGCGCGAGTTTTTTTACTCCGATCGGCTACCAGACGAACCTGATGGTCATGGGGCCTGGCGGTTACTTCTTTCGTGACTACCTGAAGATTGGACTTCTGATGACGCTTCTGTTATGGATTGCGGCCATGATTCTGATTCCGATTTTCTGGCCGTTGAATTAATCGCCTGTTGAACGACCAAACCATCGAACCAGCCACATGACATTCGAAATAGGTTTTCTCCTTGCGATCATTCTGGTGATGGTCTACCTGTTTCTCACGGAGAAACTGCCCATCGACCTCACGGCCTTCCTCGGCCTGGTTGTGCTCACACTCACCGGCTACCTGAACCCTTCGGAAGCGTTCACCGGATTTTCATCTACAGCCGTCATTACGATGATGTCGATTTTCATCGTCAGCGGTTCGATCCTCCATACGGGACTCGCCGACATGATTGGTGGGCGAGTGCACTCGATCGTGGGCAGCAAGGAAGTCCCTCTCATGATTGTAATCATGATGATCACGGGAGCACTGTCTGCGTTCATGCCGAATATTGCAGCGACGGCCGTGTTCATGCCCGCTGTAGCGAGTATCGCAACGCGCGCCGGTCTGGCGCCCTCGCGGTTGTTCATGCCGCTCGCGTTCGGTGCCATTCTCGGTGGCACGATAACGATGGTGGGAACCCCTCCCAACATTATCGTGGCCGAACTGCTGTCCGGGCGCGGCGTGGAACCGTTTGGACTGTTCGCCTTTA
>JAPUJU010000280.1 GCA_027296025.1 bacterium | reverse complement strand
GGCCGCCTTCCTGGATGAATGCGGGACGAACATCGACGCGACGAGTGGGATCTCTTCGGCAGGCAGAAGCGCCGTTCGTTCGCGAAGGGACGACAGTCGCACCATCCGGTCTGGATCATCGACGACGTACAGGAAAAAGGGCTGCCGTACGCGGAGTTTTCGAGGACGCTTTTCACCGAACCCCGCGGTTCGGTGATCCTCTGCACGAACGTGGTCGAGCCCGGTGCCGAAACGCAACGCTTCATCGACAAGATCCGCGAGGCGAGAGCAGACAACTTTCACAAGATTACGATTGAACCCTCCACCGGAGTAGAGGTCGTCCACAAGTCCGACAAGAAAAGAACGGCTGAAGAAAACCAGCTCCTCGAGTTCATCACGGCGGCCCGTTTCTCACTCCCGCTTGACGTCGTCCTTTCGATCTTCCCGGATTCGGGGCAGGCGATCTGCACCACCATCCAACGACTCGTATCGGAAGGGGTGGCAGAACTTCTTTACCGGGCGGTTCCTGGAAAGCATGTTCGCACGATTTTCGTTAAGACCAAGAGCCCGGCGCTCAGGCATAGCATTTACGCGGGCATCAACATCGCCCGGCGGAAGAAATTGCACCGCACCATCATGATGCTCGCCGAGCAGCACACCGGGTTTCCAACGTATTTTCTCCTGTACCATGCGCTGGCCGCCGATGAGCCGGCACACGCTGCACGTCACATCGCCGCCTACCTGAAAGAGACGCAGGGCGAACCGCGCAACATCAACATCCTCTCGATTGCCGAGAAGCTCGTATCGGAGGGACGGATCAAAGACCTTACGCTCAACGAACGCGTGTTCGTCAGTTACGAGCTGGGCCGTGAGATGCAGCGCTCGGGCAGAGAGGCCGATGCGACGAATTTGCTCCTCGAGGCGAAATCACTGATCGACGACGCCGACCACGATCAGAAGCTCAAGAGCGCATCCGTCTTGACGGACATTCTGCGGCTTCTCGCCGAACAGAAGGAGGCTCGCGGCGAGTTCAAACAGGCCCTTGCCTTCCTGAACAGCGCAAAGGACCAGTTTCAAACGGCCGTTCCGATACCGGACCAGGCGCGACTTCTGAACGACATCGGGTGGATGCAGTACCGGCTCGGAGACTACGAGAAATCGATGGAGTCGTGCCGTCTGAGTCTGAATACACTCGACGCGAACCGGTATCCCAGCATCGTCGCGCAGGCCTTGAACCTCATGGGCGTCGTTCACTTCAACACGAGCCGTTACGACGAAGCCATTTCGTACTACGAGCAAGCGGCGTATCTTCGCGAACGGGCAGGCGATGAAAACGCTCTCGCGGCAAGTTTCAACAACCTCGCCCTCGCGTACCAGAGCAAAGGCGAATATGAAAAGGCGCTCGACTACTACAATGACAGTTTCGAGCTGAAAAAAAAGCAGGACAACAAGGAAGGGATCGCGGGCGGCTACCTGAACCTCGCGTTGCTGCACCTCGAAGCGGGCAACTACGCCGAGGCGGAACAACGATGTCTGGAAAGCCTGAAGATCAGCGGCGAACTCGGCAACGCGCAGCTGGAGGCCGATAACTACATTACGCTCGGCGACATCGCCCTCGGCGGCGGTGACCTGGAAGCAGCGGAAGCGCACTACCAGAAGTCCCGCGGCATATCGCATCAGCTCGAGGCGATCAACGAGGAGATGGGTGCGCTGCGCCGTCTTTCGTCGATCTATCTGCGCCAGAAGCGCTACGACGAGGCCTGGGACCACGCGCTCAAGGCATGGGAACTCGTTCAACGCATCGGCTCGAAATACGAAACCGCGCAGATCGACGTGATCCTGGGTGAGCTCGAAACACACCGGGGCAACCTGACCGAAGCGCTCGAACGCTACGAACGCGCGTCGACGAATTACACCGCACTTTCCAAGTACCGGCTCGCCGCAACGGTGCTCTCGAGAATCGGTCTTATTCAGGCACAGACCGGAAACAGCTTCGACGCGAAGCGATCGCTCGACCGCGCAAACGATCTACTGCGGGCCGACATCGGGCACGAGTTGCCGGAAGAGTTCGTGAAGTTGCAGCAGACACTTCGAACGCAACCGAGCCGAACTCCGGCCGACAGCGAGGAGTCACAGAAGCTTCTGATGGCGTTCTACGATCTCAGTGCCCTTTCGGATCACGCGGCCGACCGCTACGATTTTTTCCGTAAACTAATGGACACGGTGCGCGAAATCGTCGATCCGAACGATTGCTACCTCGCGCTCCGGATGGAAAGTGGCGGCTTCCTCGTAATGGACAACGCCGGCGAACGGACGCCGCCGGTCCCGGAAGGCATCGCGGCAGCGTTCGAACGAACGCTCCAGCTGGGCGGGATTCTCGAAAGCCGGTCGAAGGACGCGGCAGACGTGGCCGGGGATGTCGGACTGCCGAAAGGACACGAGTTTGTATGTGTGCCGATCAAAGCGCTTGGCGAGAATATCGGATGCCTGATGTTCTACCTTCCCGCCGATCGCGTACCGCTGTCGAAAGAGGATGTCAATTTCTTCACCTGGATCGGCAGACACCTGGGAGGAAGCATCAGACTGATGCTCTTTATGAACGATGATCTGCTGAAGGACTCGCCATTCCACCCGACGGAAAGTTCCCGGGCTTCGAACGAGGATTCGCGCTACCGTTTCGAAAAGCTTATCGGCAAGAGCGAGTCTATGAAGTCAATTTTCAGGATGCTGGAGCGCGTTAAACATCACGATTCGGGGATTCTCATTCTCGGAGACAGTGGCACGGGTAAGTCAGTACTCGCGCGCGCCGCCCACTACAACAGCCCGAGGAGAGCGCACCCTTTCCAGGAAATCCATTGTGCGCAGATTCCTCACAATCTGCTCGAGAGCGAACTGTTCGGGCACGAGCGCGGGTCGTTCACCGGAGCCGTCCAACGCAAACTCGGGCTATGCGAGGCGGCAAACGGGGGGACGGTGTTTCTCGACGACATCAACGTCCTCCCGATAGAAACGCAGTCCAAGCTACTGCACTTTATCGAAAACAAGAGCTTCATGCGACTCGGCGGGACGCAGCGGCTGACGGCGGATGTTCGCATTATCGCGGCAAGCAACCAGAATCTGGAGAAACTCTGCCGGGACGGCCGGTTTCGAGAGGACCTCTATTACCGTCTCAAAGTCATTCTTATCGATCTTCCCCCGCTGCGCGAACGCCAGGAGGATATGCTGGCCATCGCCCTCGACTATCTCAAGCGCAGCTGCGCTGAAAAGAATATCCCACTCAAGACACTTTCCCGCGAGACGATTCAGCTCTTTCAAAAAGCGCCGTGGCGCGGTAATGTCAGGGAACTTCAGAACGTGCTCGAACGCATTGTC
>JAPUJU010000028.1 GCA_027296025.1 bacterium | reverse complement strand
TCCGTGACGCCGAATCCTCCGGCCGCGTTTTCCAGATTCGCAATCGTAAGATCGACGGAGTGTTTCTGTTTAAATTCCGGGATGAGCCGGGCGACGGTGCGGCGTCCCGCGCGGCCGACTACATCACCGATGAACGCGACTTTCAATCTATCTCCTGACCGCTACCGGTGCTCACCGTGCGTATTCAATCGCGCGAGTTTCACGAATCACCACAACCTTGATGTGACCCGGATAATCGAGGTCTTTCTCGAGCTTCCTTGAAATGTCGAAGGCCAGTTTCGCCGCGTGTGCGTCATCGATCCGCTCGTTGCTCACCATGACCCGGATTTCCCGCCCCGCCTGAATTGCGTACGCCTTCTCAACGCCGTCGAAGGCGCTCGCGACGTGCTCTAGTTTCTCGAGGCGTTTCACGTACGACTGGAGCGTCTCCCGACGGGCACCTGGTCGCGCGCCGCTGATTGCGTCTGCGGACTCGACGATCGGTGTGTACAGCGACGTGGGTTCGACATCCCGGTGGTGACCCTCGATAGCGTTCACAACAACGTCCGATTCGCCGTGGCGCCTGGCAACGTCCGCGCCGAGCTCGGTGTGGGAGCCCTCCATCTCGTGCGAGATGACTTTGCCGATATCGTGCAGCAGGCCACACCGTTTCGCGACCTGAGAATCGAGCTTCAATTCATCCGCGATGATCCCGCAAAGATATGCGACCTCGATCGAGTGGTTTAGCAGGTTCTGCCCGTAGCTTGCTCGATACTTCATGCGCCCGATGAGTTTGATGAGCTCGGGATGAATCCCGTGGATCTTCACATCCATGCAGGTCTGCTCACCGACCTCTGCGATGTTCAGGTCTATTTCCTCACGGGTTTTCTCGATGATTTCTTCGATGCGGCCCGGGTGGATGCGGCCGTCCTGGACGAGCTTCTCGAGCGAGATCCGCGCCACTTCACGCCGAATCGGATCAAAGGACGAGAGTGTCACCGCCTCCGGTGTATCGTCGATCACGACGTCGACGCCCGCAGCCTTTTCGAAAGCACGGATGTTTCGTCCTTCCTTGCCGATAATCCGGCCTTTCATGTCGTCGGACGGAAGATGCACGACGGACACGGTCGTTTCGACGCACTGTTCGGCGGCGTAACGCTGGATCGCCAAGGTGATAATCTTCTGGCTCTCTCGCTTCGCCGTTCGCTCGGTTTCTTCGCGAAGCTCCTTGATATGCCGGGCGGCCTGCAGCTTGGCCTCACCCTCCAGGTTGCGCACGAGCAACGCCTTCGCGTCTTCCTTGCTCATCCCCGCGATTCGTTCGAGCCGTACGTTTTCTTCGGCGATAAGCCGGTTGGTCTCGATAAGCTTGCGGTCAAGTACCTCCTGTCGACGTTCTACCGAGCCTTCCCGCTCCGTGACACTGGATTCTTTCTTTTCCAGAAGATCGACGCGGCGTGCGAGATTGCCGTCCTTGTTGATCAGCTGGAGCTCGCGGTCCTTGAGCGCTTCCCGGGTTTCGCGGGTCTTCTCTTCGAACTCGAGTTTCATTTTGAGCGCGGTGTCCTTGACACCGATCTCGCCTTCCTTCCGGTAGTTTTCGGCTGTTTGCTGCGCGTCGCGAACGACGGAGTCTGCAAGACGTTTGGAATCTCTCAGGTAGCCGGCCGATGCACGGCGCCCGACCAGAATGCCGATGAAGCCACCCGCAATGAGGGCTGCGACTCCCGACAGGATTATTACCAACAGGTTGGTCATCTTAATTCCCCCTTGTCCATGCGGTGTTCGCATGGGGGAACAGGTTGTAGTCGCGACTCTGTTAAAGGGAGAAGATCTTATGGAAGGAAAAAAGCAAATTCCCCACGCGGTGTCGTGTGGCAGGGAACTTTTGAACCTGGTCGGTTCAAAGCGGTCGCCCTCATGACAAGCTCAGCCTTCCTCAGTTAAGAGGCGTGACATCACCCGTCAGATTTTGGGCTCCCCACAGAAAGGTGTTGGCTCAAATGCTACCTTTCCATCACAAACACGGTAGGGAATTCTTGAGAGATTGTAGCAAAATGCATCCAGTCTTTCAAGTTTCTTTTACCTCTTGTCATGAAAAAGGTCTCTCACTTTTCGGCAAGGACTCTTTCATCGAGCAGTGTCATCAATTGATCGGCCCGCTCTTCAACAGATGAAAAGGCCTCGGATGTTTTCTGTTTCTCTTGAAACAGCTCGTCGGCAATATTCAGAGCCGTAAGAATGGCAATGCGCTCCGTCGACGGTAGCTGCGAAGTGTTGGATAATTCACGCATCTTTGTGTCGACGAACTTCGCCATTTCCAAGATGTAGTTTTCGTCCGCGATTCCTTTTATCTTGTAGTCGCGCCCAAATATCGTCACTGTTGTAGTATGTGTATCTTCCATTTGGACCCGTTGAGTTCGCTTGCTTTGAGAGTCAGCCAGTACGTTTCTGTGCTCGGATTTCCCTGCTTTGTCTAGATTTGCAGTTCCCCGAACTTCTCCAGCATTCTATCTATCTTATTTAAAACCTGTTTTTCGCCGGCCCCATCCCGTACCACAGACTCCGCCTCCACGATCCGGCTGTTCAAATCCTCGTTGTCGCTCCGCAATTTCTCGATATCTGCCGTTAACTGGGCGTTCGTAGCGGTCAATTCATTGCACGTTGTCTGCAAGAGGACCACTTTGTCGATCGCCAGGGTTATCTTGTTCTCCAGGCGGTCAAGTTTCTCCATTTTCTGTTCGGTCAAGGCGCTTTTCTGGGTCAGCAAGTCACTCATCATGTACGGAGCTCCACTCCGAGTTCATTTTTGAGTTTTCCAAGTATCTTGTCAATGACTTGATCGACTTCCCCATCAGTCAGCGTTCGCTCCGCGGACCGAAAACTCAGCCGAATTCCATACGCCGAATGGTTTTTCGCTACATTTTTACCACTGTATACGTCGAAAACCTGGTGGGATTCTAGCAATCGTCCTGCGGATTTGACCAGATGTTTTTCGACATCGCGAAATTCAACACCATCCTTGACCAGGAGTGACAGATCGCGCCTCGAAACGGGGTATTCCGGGAGCGGGCGCAGCTTCGGGCGTGTCGTCCCAATCCGGTAAAGCATTTTCAAATCGAACGTTGCGTACCAGACCGGCTGTTCGAAATCGTATCGACGCGCGACCCCGTCGGTGACGATTCCTCCCTCGATCACCAGGTCGTTCTTCCGGCGCCACGTAAACGCCCCCGTTTCACTGTCAAAATCATAATACAGGCCACCCGTGAGGTCAACCTTCAACAGCCGGAGCAGCTCTTCTATTTCTCCTTTGATATCAAAGAGATCCATCTCTAGCTTCGTGTTGCTCCAGAAGTCGGCACCTCCGGGTCGGGTCATCATGAGGGCGAGCAGTTGCCGTTCATCCGGAAGCTGGTTCGTGGCCTCAGGCGCAAGAAATACCTTGCCGACCTGATAGATCTTTATTCGACGCACGTCGTGGTCGAGGTTCCGGCGGACGACGTCCAGCATCCCCGGAATCAGGCTCGTTTTGAGAAAACGGTGCTGCGAGCTGAGCGGGTTCCTCACCGGCACCAGGGTCCTTCGAATATCATCGTCGGGCCATCCGAAATCCTCGAGCTCCCGCCCGTCCGTAAACGAGCTCGTTATCACCTCCGTGTAACCGCGGGCGGTGAGGTGGTTGCTGAGGGTGTCGACGAAGCGGTCCGTATCGCTGCTGACCGCGTACGTGGTTGCCCGGAAGTTCCAACCCTCGCCAATCCGTTCGTAGCCGTAGAGCCGCGCCACTTCTTCGATCAGGTCCGCTTCCTCGACCACGTCGCCGCGCCAGGATGGAACGACGACGGATACGTCCTCCCCATTCGTTTTCGGCTGGAATTGAAGCCGGTTGAGAATTCCCGTGATCTCTTCCGTGGAAACCCGCGTGCCCAGAATACGCCTCGTCGCCGAACGACGGATCTCGACGGTTCGCCGATCGTGCGGAGCCGGGTACATGTCGACAACCTCCACGGCTTCTGCGCCGCCGAGTTCGCACATCAGTTGAGCGGCCCGTTCCGCAGCGATCCGGCACATTTCGCGGTCCGCGCCGCGTTCGAAACGGTACGACGCGTCCGTGGAGATACCCAGCGCGTTGCGGCATTTCCGAACGAGCGTCGGATGAAAATTCGCGCTCTCGATGAGGACGTCGACGGTGTTATCGTGTACGGCACTCTTTTCTCCCCCGATCACGCCCGCAAGTGCGACGGGATCCCGTTCATCGGCGATGACCAGCATCTCGGACGTCAGCTCGGCTTCGGTGCCGTCCAGCGTGAGAAGCTTCTCACCATCTCTCGCCCGGCGCACAATAATCTCTCTGCCGTGGATTTTCTTGAAATCGAACGCGTGGATCGGCTGCCCGAGTTCCATCAGCACGAAGTTCGTGACGTCGACGATGTTGTTGCGGCTGGTCAGGCCGACGGCTTCTAACGAATTCACGAGCCAATCCGGTGACGGACCCACTTTAACCCCGCGCAGCAGTTTGGCGACATAACGCGCGCAGTCATTCGCATCCTCGATCGATACGGACACCTTTTTCGCTTTCCCTGCTTCGCTGATGCTTCCGGCATCGTATGGAAGCATGACATTGCTGCCGTAGATCGCGGCTACCTCGCGCGCGATCCCAACGTGCGAGAGCATATCAGGACGGTTCGGCGTGACCTCGATCTCAAGAACCGTGTCGGGAGGCGTCAACACTTCGTTGATCGGCGTGCCGGGCTGAACGTCCCCTTCGAGCACCACGATGCCGCCCGAGTCTTCGCCCAGGCCGAGTTCGCGCTCGGAGCACATCATGCCGTCGGACTTGACGC
>JAPUJU010000279.1 GCA_027296025.1 bacterium | reverse complement strand
ATCGACGTGCTCTGTCTTGAGAACTTTCCAGTCACGGTTCTGGTAGACGACCTTGTTCTTACCAAAGGGGTACTGGGCCGACGATACCACCGGTATCGTGATCAGTATCGAGAAGATTCCCGCCAGAACGCGCCGTGTTGTCATGCAGTACTCAGTAATTCAGGGTTCCGGTAAAATTCAACGCAACCGGACCCGATAGTGTAACGTTTCGGGCGCCGTCCGGGGATACTTCGAAAGAAACCGCCAGCTCCTCGCCACCGCTCTGCACGACTGTTCGCCGGCTTGCGCCCTCACCGAGGTGAGCGAAAAGGACCGCGGCGGCCACCGACCCCGTACCGCAGGCGTGGGTTTCCGCCTCTACGCCCTTCTCGTACGTTCGGATGTGAATCTGGCCGGCCGGGTCGACGGAGACAAAATTGACGTTGGCGCCTGTGGGGCCGAAGGCGGGGTCGTCGCGTAGGGACCGCCCTAACTTCATTATATAATCATAAGTTAGATCGCTGGCATCCTCAACCGGAACAATCACGTGACGTGTCCCCACGATCATAAAATGTATGTTTCCCGGAACTTGCGCAACCCGCACCGGTACGTCGAGGCGCATTGCCCGGGCGTCCATCATCTCCATCCGCACGTTTTCTCCGCGGATCCGGGCGGCGATCCGCCCGGAATCGGTCATGAAGCGAACGGTCGTCTCCCCTTTTCCCTCAACACCCAGACCCTGCGAAACAGCGAACGCTGCGGCACAGCGGGCGCCGTTGCCGCACATTTCCGCCTCCGTGCCGTCACTGTTGAAGAAATGCATGTAGAAATCCGCGCCGGTCGCTTTTTCCACAAGAATAAGCCCATCGGCGCCCACACCATGCCTGCGGTCGCAGATCAGCGCTACCTGCTCGGCACGGAGCGACAAAGCCTGCGTGCGGTTGTCCGCCAGGACGAAGTCGTTCCCGGCCCCGTTCATCTTACTGAAATGCAGCTTCACTCGGTTGCCTCCACGGGCGCCAGAAGACGCAGGTCCGGCAGTGTAACTTCCGCTCCGGGTTCGAGCCGCACGCTGTCGGCGGCCACCACGCATGGCTCGATACATTGCAAGACACTGTCGGGACCACACGGGTAGGTGCCGCACACGCTGTCAGGGGCGAAATCGATAAATGACGAAACCGCGTACACGCCCGCCTTCACCCGGAAGACGAACGCGCCGGAGGTATCACAGAACGATAAATAGGATGGCGCGAGCGTATCCCCGGCGGCATAGAGTCCCACGGCGACGAACACTGTGTCGATTCCCGTTTCGTTTGCGACCGTACCGCGGACGGTGGCTGGTTCATTCGGATCGACGATAAAAATATCACGGCCGGACACCACCGGGACGCTGGACCGGAGCACGAGTGTGTCGGCAAATACGGCTCCATACTCGCTCGGCGGGTCGAACTTGCCGTTGCCATTCTGGTCCTCGAATGCCCAGACGATGAATCGATTGTTCGAGCCCGGAAGATATCGAAGTGTATACTGGCCGGACTTATCCGCACGGGTCTCACGATCGGGGGCCGCGCTCTTTGGGGTGAACGACGAGTCGCCGGCCAGGACGAAGCCCCGCACGATGCCATTCTCCGTCGGTTTGCGGCGAAAGTGAACCACGCCGGACACCCTTCCCGTATCGAGATGGGCAGCAGTTGCAAATGCGAACTCGAAGCCCTCTTTGGCGGCGACGTTGTGCTCGTCGCGGTAGCCCGGCTGCAGCGATACGACGTAGGTGGTATCCGGGTGCAGAGAATCGTACGGTTCGATAGAAGCTGTTGTGCCCTTCCAGCGAATGCGTCCGATTTCCGTCGGCGGGGAAAAAACGACCTTGCGGATGAAACCGTCACGCTTGATCGGTTCGCTGAAGGTAATGCGAATCACTGCGTCTGGCGCCACGCCAACGGAATCGGCCACCGGGAGGGTGGAGAGCACCCGTGGCGGAGTGCGATCCTCCGGACCCCCGGACGGAGCCACAGAGACGGCGCACGCAAGGACGACGCCGCCGAAGAGCACCAGCCACAACGCAACGCGGTAGGTTCTAAAGGATATATCGCGTGAGATCATCGTCGGAGAGAATCCCATCCAGGGTCTCGCGAACATCCTCCGCAGTGAAAGTAACTTTTTTCTCTTTTGACTCGGGGAGATCGAAGAGCAGTTTCTCGAGCAACGTGGCCATCACTGTCTGCAGGCGGCGCGCCCCAATGTTCTCGGCACGTTCGTTGGCTTGTGCGGCCACGCGAGCGATCTCGTGGATCGCCTCCTCCTCGAACACCACCTCACAACCTTCGGCAGCCACAAGGGCCGTGTACTGCTTGACGAGCGAACTGTCCGGCTCGTTGAGAATGCGCACAAAGTCTTCACGGCTCAGCGTTGTCAATTCGACACGTATCGGGAAGCGTCCCTGGAACTCGGGGATGAGATCGGACGGTCGGGACACGTTGAACGCACCGGCGGCAATGAAGAGAACGTGATCAGTTGTCACGACTCCGTAGCGTGTGTTCACCGCCGTGCCTTCGACAATGGGCAGGAGGTCGCGCTGCACACCCTCGCGTGAGACATCGGGTCCGGAACCGCCGTGACTCTTGCTGGCGATCTTGTCGATCTCGTCGACAAATACAATTCCGCTGGACTCGGCCCGCTCTTTCGCTTCCTCGATCACTTTGTCCATATCCAGAAGTTTTTCCGCTTCCTCATCGTGAATGATTCCCCTCGCATCACGAATCGCGGATTCCCTTTCTTTGCGCGGGCGCCGTCCAAACGGATTCATCGATGCAACGTTGGGCATCGAGATGTTGAATTCCTCCAGACCGCTGCGCGAAAATATTTCGACGAGTGGGGTTCCTCCCTGTTGATCCACCTCTATCGTGATCTTTCTTTCTTCGAGTTCACCCGCACGAAGCTTGTCGCGAAGCTTCTCGCGCGTACGCATGCGTCGTTCCGTCGCATCTGTGTCTGGTTCGTTTGTGGTCGGAACCGCCGCAGGCATGAGAAGGTCGACGAGACGTTCCTCCGTTCGAACCTGCGCCTTCGCGTGCACACCCTCGCGGTGTTCCGCCGTCACCATGCTGACGGCGATCTCAACGAGGTCCCGGATAATGCTTTCGACATCGCGCCCCATGTACCCCACCTCTGTGTAATTCGAGGCCTCTACCTTCACGAATGGAGCACCGACCAGCCGCGCCAGCCGCCGCGCGATCTCCGTCTTGCCAACCCCGGTCGACCCGATCATGATGATATTGTTGGGCGCGATTTCGTCGCGCAACTAGGGTTGGACCTGCTGCCGGCGCCAGCGATTGCGCAAAGCGATCGCCACCGCCTTTTTCGCATCAGCCTGTCCGATAATGTGTCGGTCGAGTTCGCTCACAGTCTGTTGTGGTGTGAGGTTCTGCATAATGAATCCTTCTCGCGGTTATGCGATCAGTCGAGTGTTTCCACGGTAATGTTGGTATTGGTGTAGACGCAGATATCGCCTGCAATCTGTATCGAGTCACGCACGACGCTCTCGGGATCAGTCGCACCGGCGCGCACAAACGCGCGCGCCGCGGCCAACGCATAGGGCCCACCCGAGCCGATGGCCACGACATTATCCTCGGGTTCGACGACATCGCCTGTGCCGGAAACAATGAACGACGATTCGGCATCCATAACGGCAAGCAATGCCTCGAGCCTGCGAAGCACGCGGTCGCTTCGCCAGTCCTTGGCCAGTTCCACGGACGCCCGAGCCAGGTTGTGGCTGTACTTCTCGAGCTTCTCCTCAAACTTTTCGAAGAGCGTAAAGGCATCAGCCGTGGTGCCGGCAAACCCGGCCAGAATCCGGTCGTCTCCAAGCCTGCGTATCTTGTTGGCGTTATGCTTGATCACTGTCTCACCCATCGTGACCTGGCCGTCTCCCCCCAGCGCCGCCTTGTTGCCGATACGCACGCCTAGAATCGTCGTTCCTGTAATTTTTACCATGTCTTCCGATTCCGGCCCCACTCTCACGCACGCGGGTGGGCCTTTTTGTATACCTTTTTCAAATGTTCCACAGACACGTAGGTGTAAATCTGCGTCGTCGAGAGGCTCGAGTGGCCGAGCAACTCCTGAACCGCCCGGAGATCCGCGCCGTTGTCGAGAAGGTGCGTCGCAAACGCATGTCGCAGCGAGTGAGGCGACATGTTCGTGAAAATCGCTAC
>JAPUJU010000278.1 GCA_027296025.1 bacterium | reverse complement strand
ACCCGCAACTCATCGCCTCCAGCGCCGCCAGCCCGAAGCTCTCGTGCTCGCTCGGCAGGATGAACACGTCCCCGGCTGGAAGGATATCCTGAATGGCTTCCTGATCACCCAGGAAAACGACATCATCTGAGAGCCCCCGCTCGCTGACCGTGCGTTCCACGACCTCGAGCTCCGGCCCGTCGCCGACCAGAATCAACTTGGTGGGAACGTGATTCCGGACCTCAGTAAATACATCAATTATGGCTGGTATGTTCTTTACTTTACGAAAGTTAGAAACGTGTATCAATATCTTCTCGTCCGGGCGGGCGTACCGTTCACGGATTGCCGTTCCGCCCTCTGGCCGGAATTCGTTGCAGTCGACAAAGTTATGAATCACGTCAATCGGTTGCTCAATCTTGAATTGGTCGATCGTTTCCTGCCTGAGAAAATCGGAGACCGCGGTGATCCCGTCGCTCACTGCGATACTGAAGCGCGTGATCTCGTAGAGGGATGGCATAAGCCCGACGAGTGTAATGTCGGTACCGTGAAGTGTCGTCACGGTCTTCAGGTCCTTCCCGATCGTGGCCAGCATCTCTTTGGCGAGAAACGCGCATGTCGCATACGGAATCGCGTAGTGTGAATGAACGATGTCCAGATCGTACTGAACGGCGACCTCGCGAATCTTTACGGCGAGGCTCAGGGTGTACGGCGTGAATTGCTGAAAGAGCGGATAGTCGCCCGGCGCAACCTTGTGGTAGTAGAGATTTTCGTCGAAGTGATTAAGCCGCGCCGGCAGTCCGTGCGTGATGAAGTGAACTTTATGCCCGAGACCGGCAAGGGACTTCCCAAGCTCCGTCGCCACGACCCCACTTCCACCCGGTGTCGGATAACACACGATGCCGATGTTGGCTTTCTTCACGTCAGCTTCCTCTCCGCCAGCTACCTTCCAGCAAGCAATTGCGACATTGTCGTTACCGCCAGCGGGTTTAGCAGCCGTAGCGGTTCGCCGAAGCGGACACCGATCCTGGAGCCATAGAGCCGCGCACGGCCTTCGACAGACCGAAGGAAGTCCTCCGAGTTCAACGGCGTTGGGAGCCGGTTCTTCCCGCGGCCAAATTGAGAATCATGGGCCTCGATGGCCCGGACTTTCGTCTCGTGTGTGCGGGTTATGTCGATGATCAGATCGGGAGCGAGTTCGCGCCGACCGGGATATATGAGAGCGTTCTTCGGTCGCCACGCATCGCCACCCGCTTCATACCCGTGGACCCCGGAAAGGTAGAGCGCGCGCTCTACCAGCTCGCCGCCCGCCGCGTGATCCGGGTGCGGGTCATCCTTCAGAGGCAGCAGCACGAAGTCGGGGCGGTTCTCCCGGATGCACGCCACTACGGATCGCTGCTGGTCGAGGTTCTCCGACTGCAACGCGGTGTCGGCAAAGCCCAGGTTGATCCGTTTTGCTGCGCCCAGGATTTTCGCCGCCGTCCGAGCTTCTTTCGCCCGCGTTTCTACCGTGCCGTTGCTCGCGGATGCCCCGTCGGACAAATCGACGAGAACAACCTCGTGCCTCTCCACCGCCAGAAGAGCCACAGTCCCGCCACAACCTAGCTCGATATCGTCCGGGTGTATGCCGAAGGCGAGTATCCGCATCATTACGAGGAATATACTATATGGTTGGGATGGCCGTCCAACAAATCCCCGAGGTAGCGATCGGCCGCTTCGAGGAGAACATCCGATGTGGCTTCACCGCCGAAGAGAAACGGGGTGAGCGTCGCGAGGGTTCGTTCCTGGGGCTTGTGACCGGGACGGATCGTCTTGTCGAGTTCGGCGATGCCCGGCCACCGGGCGATCGCTTCGGCCTTACCGGCTTCGAGAGTCGCGTCCACGACACCGTCGATTCGTTTTCTCAAATCCTTCACGCGCGATTGAATCTTCCCCTGCACCTTCGACGACCCGTGATCGACGACAACACTTCGGAACCGATCGATCGCCTCGATTATCTCACGCTCCATCTTTTCCATCGCGTCGGAGAGTGCACGCGGCACAGCGCCCCGGTACAACGCGCGCACGGCGGCCGATGGGTCGCGCAGGAGCTCGAGGGTATCGACCGCTCCGTTGCCGATCACGCCGATTAACGGCCCGGGGAGAAAGGTCGCCGTCAGGCGCGGAAAATCCACGGGCCTGGCAACTCCGAGTCGGTCGTACACGCCACCGATCTGCGCCCGGTACGCAATCTCCGCCGGCCCGAGAACGACTGCGAGTGGCTTGAACGCGAAATCCTGTACGAGGTTCCTTGCAATCACACCGGGCGAACACCGTTCGACATCGTTCTCGACGGCCCACACGAGGGCATCGCGCCGCTCGGGCGTCACGCTCTTGCGGATGCCGTTCTCGACCAGAAAGACTCCCGAGTCCGCACCCGTCGCAAGCTGCACGTGGTATCCGGCCTTCTCCAACTCCTCTCCCCGTCTTACGACGTCCGATTTGATCTCCGCTTCAAGCTCGACGTAGCGACTCAGCACCGGCTGCGCGAATCGTCGGACCGCACCCGACCGGCCGTCGACGACCGCCACCCGGCCCTTGAGCAGGGACACGAGGACCGCCGCCGAAAGTTCGCCGTGGTCACCCGAGCGGTCCAGGGCGCTTCCAACGACCCCGCCAACGAACGCGTGTTCGGAGAACGGTTCGATAAACGGGAGAACGGTCGTCCAGATCTGGCGAGCCGTATTCGTGTCGATCGCACCCACCGGCATTCCGGCTCTGTAGGCGCTCTGCGGAATTGACGCCGTGACAGGGGTGAGTTGCGACGTCAACATGTTGAAATCCCGGATCTCCGGGAAGTCGACGTCATCCGAACCGCACCAGTATAACGGGACGACCGGGTGCTTCATTCTCTTTTCCAGATGTGCGGCAAGAGCAATTGCCGTCGCGACTTTGTACGCCGCGAGCAGCGGGCCACCGAGTACTCCGGGCTGCTGTCCTGTGACAACAAAATGAGGTCGCGCCTCACCTCGGAGCTTGCCGACCACCTCCGTGTCCGTCCCGAGGCGCTCGCTCAAATCGGCAATTTCCGCGGCGAGCTCTTTCCATGTCTCGCGATCCTCGGAACTTATCGACGTCTCGATCGGCCCGAGATGGTCGCCGACGACATCCGAGCCACTCACCGGCGCTATAAATGGCGGCACCCCTTTTCGGAGGCCTTCGACATAGTCGAGAAAGAGCCGGCTATGATCCCGTAGGGCGCCAAGCGGAACGTGCGTCAGTATTCCGGACATGGGTGCTTTCGCCTCACTTCTTTCTTGCGACAAGAACGACGCGGTCGGATACACCGTCCACGAATGGATTCGCGGCGTAGTCTCCGAAGATCTCGGACACTTCCATGCGCACGGAGTCCAGCATCGTGAACAGGTCACGACGCGTATACAAACGAAGACGCTCCACGATCTCTTTCCGGTCGCCCGTTTCCACGTTCGTTACGACGGCACGCTTTACGAGGTATTTGCCCCGATTTTCAATGGTCCGGCGCTCATCGATGTTATAGCCGTTCGCTTCTCGATGAGTGTGGTCGAGGAGGTCTCTGGAAATCTTCTCCGCATTGATGAAGTCGAACAGAAACACCCCACCTTCCTTCAAGATGCGATGTACCTCCTCAAAAACGAGGAGGTTGTCCGTGTCGACGGAAAAATAACCGAAACTCGTGAACATGTTGATGACGGATCCGAACGCTCCGGTCACAAACGGAATGCGCCGCATGTCCCCCTGCGCGACACGGCCGCCGAGATCAAACACCTCGAGTGATGTTCGCAACAAAAAGTGGGACAGGTCCACGCCGACAGCTGGGTAGCCTTTGGCGACGAGAATATTCAGGTAGCGACCGCTGCCGGACGCCAGGTCCAGTACGGGCTGCCCTTCCTGGAGGAACACCTCGTATGTTTCGAGCGCCGCCGTTGCTTCGGCCTCGTTCCGGTGCGCATACAGGATGGGGTAGAGCTTGTCGAACGCGGTCTCGTACCATTCGGCCGTCAACTCGTGCCTCCCCCGCCATATCGTAGAAACGTATCGTGCCCGAAATGTTCGTCGTCACGCTGTGGATGGCTTTCCGTAAAATGCAGTCCCCGGCTTTCCCGCCTCTCGCGGGCCGATCGAATAACGAGTTCCCCGACCAGAATGATGTTTCTCAGTTCCAGGAGATCCTGCGTGAGGCGGCTTCCCCAATACAACGACTCGACCGTGCTCTTCAGCTGTTCGATTCGTTCGGCGGCAAGCCTAAGGCGCTCATCGGTGCGCACGATTCCGACATAGTCCCACATGATCCGGCGCGCCGCATCCCAGTCGTGATCGATGATAACAGCTTCCTTTAGCGCCTCCACGCGGCCTTCATCCCAGGGGGCTGGTTCGACGATGGGTTCATCCATGAGCGATGCTTCCTTTTCGATCTTTTGCGCCGCGCGGTGGGAAAACACAACCGCCTCCAACAGGGAATTGCTCGCGAGTCGGTTCGATCCGTGGAGACCGGTGTGCCCGACTTCGCCAAGCGCGATCAATTTCCGCAGGGTCGTGCGTCCCCA
>JAPUJU010000277.1 GCA_027296025.1 bacterium | reverse complement strand
GCGGCTTATTGGAAACGCTCTGAGGTGCGCGGCCGGGAACTACTAGGTTGTCTTTTTTGTAAGCGTCGTGGGGAATAAATCGGAGGAGGAGGAATGCATTTGCATTCCTCTTCCTTTTTCGGTGGGTGTTGGTCGCGGGAGCGGCCCCTTCCACACTCCCCCGGGCGGGCCTATTCTGAGGGCCTGTCTTTCACGGGCTTTCCGTCCGGCCCTTCGTACAGGCGCCCGAAGCCGGTGATCGCCGCGAACAGCATCAGGATCGCCAGGAACCACCCGTGCAATACGAAAGGCCACACCTCCGTCGGGGAGACGATCGTAATGAAATCGTACTGGTCGGTCAGGCCGCGGATCGTCGCGTAGCCGATCAGCACACCACCGCCCCAGGGGAAGATGTACCCGAGCGCCGACGTTACCGCATCCAGCATGTTCGCGCGCCGGTACGGGTGGAGCTTGAACTTCTTGCCGACCTGCGAGACGACGGGCGCCGCCGCGATTTCCGCTGCGGTGTTGATCGTTATAAACACATTTAGTGAAAAAACAATGCTCCAGATAGCCACTTCCGCACGAGCGACCGACTTGCCGGCCAGGCGCGAGAGCCCGTTCACGATCGCATCCATCGCCCCGCCCACCCGCATGATGTGACTTCCCGAGACGATGAGCAGGATCAGGATCGCCATCGACAGGTAGCCTGCCACGCCGTCCATCAACGCGCCGCCCACAATCTGTTGCTCCGTATCCAGGAAGAGGATCTGGTCGGCCGTCACCATCCCGAACGCAAACTCTATAATGAGGGCCGCGACGATGCCCCACGTGAGCGTGACCATGATGTGGTTGCCGCGAAGCGCGAGAAAGATGACGAGAGCGAACGGGGTGAGAAGTAGCAGTCCCGTCGGGGTCGTTTCTGCGAGGATCTCGCTGGCTCGCGCCGCGTCGACCGCGCCTTCGCCGCCGCCAAAAATCGTGAACAGGATGACGGCCGGGATTGCGGCCATGATGGCGTACTTGAAACGCGTTCGCACCACACCCGGGATGTCCGTCTCCTGCGTGGCGGCCGAGACGACGGTCGTGTCGGAGACGGGTGCGAGGTTGTCGCCGAAAGCTGCGCCGGAGAGGATAGCCGCGAAAAGCCACACTGGGTCGGCGCCCATGATGAGCCCGGCCGGGTACATGAGCGCGCAGAACGCGACCGTTGTGCCGTAACCCGTTCCGACGGCGGAGGCGAACGTGGCGGCAAGGACAAATGTTGCACCGACAAAGATGCCTCCTTCAGCACCGGATACGCCACCCAGCCACACGAGCCCGTCGACCAGTCCTCCGACACGTAACACCTGCGCGAACATGCCCGCCCAGAACCAGGCTATGATCGCGACGGTCGCGATCTTGTTCGCCATGCCGGCCATGATCTCTTCGGCTTAGGTGTAACACCGGGATTTGCAGAAAACCATACCGAGCTTGAGGCCGATGACAGCGCCGAGGATCAATCCGTTTTCACTCGGCGCGCCGTACACACAGATTGATACGGCCCAGATGATGAAGAACACGAGCGGCAGAGCGGCGCCTGCCCGGCCGATTCGGAAATGGAGGGTGGGCTCGGTCATGGGGGGAGTTTCGCTTTGGCCGCGACCCGGGGTCAAGGGGAACGTTGGCAAAACACTCGTCGCCCGGCTCTCGTCTGGCGGTGGGAGAGGCTCGGGGTAATTTTGTTACGCCGCCCTCGCCGTTTTCTACATTAGTGTGGACGTGAGGGTGGCGATTGCCGGTCGGCATCGGCATGCTCCTTCAATTGAAAGTTGACTCGGGACTCGCGGCGCGTGGTATTGTCGCGGCATCGTGCTACATTCGCGTTCCAGTGTCGAAGTCGGTCGACCCATTCGGGGACGCGGGCGCCGCTTGCTTATCGGGAGACGGCATTCTATTGCAACATTCCTGTCGCATTTGTGGCTCCGAAGAGACCGTCGTGTGGAAGAAGAACAGTGTCGGAAGGCGTCTCCGGCCCGAAGACCTGCGAATCACGGACAGCGGGTACGGGACTACATTGGGACTTCTGAAATGCCACCGTTGTGGGTTCATATTCGCGGAGAGCAACGAACTCGACGAATTGCACCGTCTCTACGAACAGCTGGCCGATCCGGAGTACGAAACGACCCAGGATACCCGGCGGTTGCAGATGCAATGGCTGTTGAAACTCGCCCTCGAGACCGGGCCTCGAAACGCGACGTTGTTGGACGTCGGAGCTGGAACGGGACTACTCGTGCGAGAGGCCAGGGACCTGGGGATCGACGCGGCAGGAATCGAACCGAGCCGTGCGCTGGTGGAATTCGCGAGGACGCGCAACCGGGTTGATCTGCATCAGGGAGTATTGCCGCACCCCGAATTGACGGGCCGGAAGTTCGATCTCGTACTTCTCGTTGACGTGATTGAGCACGTGGAAAACCCATTGCAACTTCTCATGGATTGCAGCGAACTCCTCGTTGAGGGGGGGAGGCTCATCGTCGTGACGCCCGACGTGCGGAGTATTGCAGCGCGACTTTTCGGTCAACGGTGGTGGCATTTCAGATTGGCCCATGTCGGCTATTTCAGTCGAAAGTCTCTGGCGACCGCCGCCGCCGCCGCGGGCCTCGAAGCCACCCGCTGGAAGAGGGCCAAATGGTTTTTTCGAGTGGAGTACCTGGCCGAGCGCAGCGCATCGTATTTACCGATTGCCTGGTTCAACCGGCTGGCGAAGCGGGTTTCTCCTCT
Source organism: bacterium (assembly GCA_027296025.1). GTDB lineage: Bacteria > Krumholzibacteriota > Krumholzibacteriia > WVZY01 > WVZY01 > JAPUJU01. Next base: position 2,526 of record JAPUJU010000277.1, on the reverse strand, counting down.
GCGCTGGTGCTATAACCGAGTTGTGCCTTTGAATCTGCACGACTCTTTCGTCGTTGTCTTCAAATCTCTTCAGTAGTGTGATCCACTTGAACGAGACGGACCGATCCATCACCACCGAACAAAAAGAGACCGGCCTTCGGGCAGCAGCAATCATTCACTTTCGTATCGCGCGCGTGGACCACTGGGTCAAGAACGTGTTCATCTTGCCAGGTATCCTCGTCGCGGTCAGCATGAGTAAAGAGATAAATACGGCGATCCTCGTCCGAAACGTGGTCCTCGGAATGTTGTCGGCCGGTCTGATCGCTTCGAGTAACTACGTCCTCAACGAGATCCTTGACGCGCCGTTTGATCGACTGCACCCCAGAAAACGGCTCCGTCCGATCGCATCGCGGCTCGTCAGTATTCCGCTGGCATACGTTCAGTGGTTGGTGCTCATGGCGGCAGGGCTCGGGGTTGCATACCTGGTGAACTGGCCGTTCGTTTTGACGATGGTCGCCCTTCTGGCGATGGGGAGCATCTATAATGTGCGGCCGGTTCGGAGCAAGGACATCCCGTATCTGGACGTCCTGTCCGAGGCTGTGAACAACCCGATCCGGTTCATCGCCGGGTGGTTCATGGTGGACCCGCATACGGTAGCGCCTTTGTCGCTCCTGCTCAGCTACTGGATGGTTGGCTGCTACTTCATGGCCGCCAAGCGATTCGCGGAGTACCGCGAGATCGGTGACCCGGAAAGGGCATCGAAGTATCGGTGGTCGTTTGGATACTACAACGAGAAGAGGCTGCTGGTGTCCATTCTGTTCTACAGCTCGGTGGCCATGTTGTTTTTCGGGACGTTTATGATTCGCTACCGTTTCGAGCTCATCGTGTCGTTCCCGTTTGTGGCATGGGTGATGGCCGAGTATTTGTCGACGGCATTCAAGAAAAACAGTGCCGTCCAGGCCCCCGAGAAGCTCTACCGGGAACCCGTATTGATGGTGTCGGTCGTGTTGTGTGCCCTGGTGATGGGTCTCATGTTGTTCGTCGATATTCCCGCATTGGACCGGCTGTTTCCCCCCACCATTCAAACGCTGTTCGCGTTGGTCCTCTCGCCGGAGGCACGGGGTCTGTCGTGACGGTTCAGCCGCAGGATTCGACCCGCGTGCCGATCATCACCTGGGGCAAGCGTGCCGTTACGAGCCAGAACGCGATGTATTTTTGGGTGCTGGTCGCGCTGGTCCTGACCGTCGGATCCGGGGTCGCAACGTTGGATGGACCGTTTGTCGGTCCGCACGCGTGGGTGTCCGCTCATTTCTCGGTGATGGCGAGGACGTTTGTCGACAGCGGGCTGACGGTGCTTGGGCCACTACCGATTCAGAATAATCCGCCGCAAGGCACCTCGCCAGACGGCTACACGCACTGGCCACCACTGTTTCCCCTGCTCCTAGCCGTCGTATTCAAGTCAGTCGGAGAGTCCGAGGCGTCGGCTCGAGGATTCGTGCTGCTCATTGTCCTCGCGAATAGCTTCGCGTTGGCTTTCCTGCTCAGACCGGCGCTACGACTCGTTGCAGTCCTCTTTGCGGTGTTCGCTTACCTGTGTCTGCCCGTGCTGCTGAAATACGGGGATCTCGTTGCGCATCTTCACCTGGCGATTTTTTGGATGCTGGTCTCGCTGGGCGCGTTTCTGAGGGCAACCGGCGGTTCCCGGATTCGGGTCGGTTGGGCCGCCGCCGGGCTGGTGACAATGTTCCTTGCCGTTCTCTCGTCGTGGGAGCCCGTCATTGCCTGCCTGGGTTTGCTTGTCGCAGGTCTTTGGACACGTCGAAGGGAAATGATACGGCTTGCGCTTTGGTACTGCGCGATCGCAGCCGGCACTGCGACGGCGGTGATCGCGGTTTACATGGCGATGGATCCATCACTTTTGAGCGAGCTCTGGCACGTGTTTCTTTTTCGAATCGGAGCCGTTCCGACCCACCACATCGGCACGATCTCAGAGAGACCGTCGCTCCTGGACGTCATTATGACGTATTGGTGGCGCTTGAACCTGCTCGGCCCGTTGGGGACTTTGAGTGCCGCTTCCGTGCTGTTGACGGGGTGGTTTCTCAAGCGGCGGCAGTACAATCATCGCGCGACAACACTTTTTTGCGGCCTGTTCGCTCCCCCGATTATCTGGTACGTATTTTTTTGGGGCCACGCCTTTCCGCATGGCTACGAAATGCTTCTCGTTGCACCGGCCGTGGCCGCTTCCGTGGGGTTGTGCATGGGGTGGCTGGCTGGGCTGTTCGCGCGGTATTACTCGCAAATCGATGTGCGCCACGTATTGAGCATTTGCTTGTTCATCCTTCTCCCGCTCGTTATGCTTCGACCTCTCGTTGTGAACGTAAGAGAGCGCATCGTTGAGCCGGAGTCGGATACCGCCATCTTACAGCATTCGCTTGCTATCCGCTCGGGAACGGAGCCGGGATCCGTAGTCATCTCACCTCACCGAAGTCGTGTCGTAACCTACTACTCTGAACGGCGCATCATTCACGGCGTGGACCACGACTCCGA
>JAPUJU010000276.1 GCA_027296025.1 bacterium | reverse complement strand
TCAGGAGCCGCAGTCCCTCTCTGGCGAACTGAGCGTGGACGGTAGGCTCCCAGAAGCCGTTTCTACGCTCCTCTTTGCAGCCCTCCATTGCGGCGCGCTTGTAGGAGGCATTGTCACCCGGTATGTCATCCACCTCCCGCTCTCCAAACGGAAGCATATAGCGACTGTAGCGACAAAAGTAGATCGCCCAGTCGGTGAGCCCCGACGTGCCGTCGTTCTCGATTGCCCCGCCGATCCCGGCGAACGGCTTCTCGTGCGCCTTGAGAATACTGTCGATCCAGTCGCCGGCGGGAATACAGTGGGCCGTCGTAATAACGATGATGTCGCCGGTGCTCCGATTGATACCGACCTCCCACAGCTCGGGGATGAAGTTCGACTCCGGGGACCGGATCACCTGCACGTGGTCAAAGTTCGTAGCGGCAATGTCCGCCGTGCCGTCGGTGGAATTGTCTACGACGATCACCTCGATGACCCGGCCGTTGCGCTGGCGCTCTACCGACTCGAGACATTCGGCGATGCTGGAGCGAGCGTTGTAAGCGCCGATAACCACTGAAAGCGTTTGTCCCATGATCACAATTCCTACGATCCCAATTGCTCTTGCTGATTCGCTCGCAGTCCGGCGCAACGAATAAGCTGGTCGCGAGCGCGCGCCACGCAAAGCGTGTCTTCGTGCGAGACCGGCGCGTCGCTTCGCGATCGCACCGCGTCATAGAATAACCCGATCAGTTCTCTCAGGCCCGGATAGGCGGTCTCGCGCCGGAGGGTCCGGCGCGCCAGATTGAGTGCGGCCGCCGAGAGACGACGGCCAGCCAGATCGAACGGGTGAACAATTTTTCTGCCCTTCGATACGGCGCCCGGTACGACAAAACTGAAGCCATGAAAAAGATCAAGGTGAATCGTCCCTTCCGTGCCGACGATTCTGAACGAACATTCGGTTGGACGCGCGCTCATGCTGACCAACACGGACAACGTCATTCCTGGTGTTTCACAAATCGCGAAGAACTCTCCGGGCGCCGCCCTTGCCGTTACCCATTCCTCACACGGCACGCCGCCGGTGACAAAAATCTGCATGATCGAAAGGGGGTGCGGCAGAATATCCGCCACGATCGAATCCAGGCGCTCGACGGGCGAACCCGCACCACCCGCGGAGTGGAAAACGCCGCGAATTTGCACGATCCGCCCGATACGGGCCAGCTGCTCGCGCGCCTTGCGCACCCCCGTCTGAAAGGCGAACTGGTGGACGGGACAGACCAGCAGATTCCGCTTCACCGCTCGCGCTAGAAGCTGTTCCGTGTCCGCCGCCGTTGGAACCAGAGGTTTCTCGATGAGGAGGTCGACGCCCGCTTCGATCGCGTGTTCCGCGATCTCACGGTGCGACGGCAGCGGAGTGCAGACGTGGAGCACGTCGAGGTCGCATTCGACGAGCATCTGCTGGTCATCCGAGAAGACCGCCACGTTGCGGTACCTGCCGGCGAGGCGGCGTGCGGATTCGGTGTCGGGATCGGCCACCGCAACGAGCCTTCCGCCGGCCGCTTTTATGTTCGCGGCGTGCCAGTAGCCCATCAAACCCGTGCCGGTGAGCCCGGCCCGCAAAGGCGTAGACGGACCGAGCGCCCGAACGTCACTCGCCGCCGAACGATGGGTCATCTACGCTTCCCCCTGTCTTCGGCCCGGGGGGTTTGTAACTGAATCACCCGCGCCGGTGAGATAGGAATCCGTGTCGAGCGCTTCGCCCGACTGTGCCGAATCGTAGGCGGCAAACACCAACCCAAGGGTTCTGCGGTTATCCCGTGCGTTTCCCGGAGGCTCGCCTCCGTTTTGTATCGCCTCGATCATATTTGCGAAGTGGACCGCCGTTGCGTCCGCAAAGGGATTGATTCCCTCCCTGGCAATCGTCGTCGACCGGTCGCCATTCTGCAGAACGGCCGTGCCGCCCTTGGCCAGGCCAAGCCTCATGTAGGGGCGTCGCGCTCGCGTGTGCAGTCCGACTTCCAATCGCACTTCGCCGCCTATCGACGTCTCAATCGTCGCAAACTCACCGTCCAGCCTCATTTTCAGATAACGTTCCGGGCCCTTGCTCAGCCTGTCGAGCACGATCGACGCGCCCCGCCCGTCAGAGAATTCGAGCGAAATTACGTTGATGACGTCCGAGCGAGCTTTCGTCGAGCCCCGCGGCATGTGAGCGAAAATTCGTACCGGATCCTCGCCGAAGAAAAACCGCACCAGATCGAGCACGTGAACGCCGAACTCCAGTCCGAGCCTGCGGGACATCTCCTGTCTCCAACCCGCCTCGGTCGCCTCGGTGGGGCGGAACGTCTGCGAGGCGTGGAGAAACAGCAGGCGTCCAAACCGGGGTGAGCCGATCAGTTTCTTCGCTGACGCATGGATGTTCATGAACGGGAATTCACTGTTCACGACGAGGAGCCGGTCCGCCGCCTCGGCCTTTGCGATTAGATCATCTACCTCCTGAAGATCGTCCGCGAGCGGCTTCTCACAGAACACGTGGCAGCCGTAGCCGAGGGCCATCGAGGATTGCTCATGATGCAGATGAGGCGGTGTGCAGATCGAGACCACGTCCGGTTTTGTGCTCTCGATCATGGCGCGCGGGTCCTCGTAAACCTCGGGCAGCCCCCATTTTGCGCTCTGTGACGCCCGGGCGCCTTCGTCGGGATCGCACCCTGCGACCACGCGGACCTTGCCGCGGAGCTTGGAGTAGGCGGGAAGGTGGATATTGCGCGCGGCCGCTCCCAGACCGATGATTGCGATTCGGATCATGCTGCTTCCTGTGTTACCAGAGCCGTTGCGTTAGAAGGGGTTTTCGAGCCGAATTGATTTTTTCTCCTCCGTGCAGCGATACACGGCGTTGGCGATTTCGACTGCACGAAAGCCATCGAACCCGTCCGCAATATCGCCCTTTTCACCCTTGCACAGCTTGAGAAAGTCGGCAAATTCGCTGTGGAAGGTGCGCTCGGTGGTCGACTGCCACCCCCGCAGCTTCTCTCTTATGATGTTGGACGGATAGAAGTGGTACTTGCGACGGCGACGCCCACCCGGCCGATCCATTGAAACGAGCATGCTCATCATTGGAGCGTAATAGGCTCGTGCCATGCCCCTGTCACCGTACGCCTCGATGTGAAAACGATACCCCTTCCACTCGGACCAGGTGGCGTGCAGGGTGGCGATCTCCCCTCGCGGGCTCCTCATGAGCGCGTATCCGTTATCCTCCGAGCCGTCGAGGTCCCAGATATTGGAGCTGGCGATCCCGAACACCTCTTCGATATCACCGA
>JAPUJU010000275.1 GCA_027296025.1 bacterium | reverse complement strand
GAAGCCTCCCGAACAAGCACTTGAACGTCATGCGAATCTCCTGATCTCGCGTCGAACCCGACGAGAATCGACAAAGGGCTTCGGTCCACCTATCCGCGCCAGGTCGTGATAAAGGCACTCAAGTGTTTGCGCGTCGAGACGACGGCGGTCACACCCTGGAAAACAGGCGTCAATCCTTCCTAATACTCCGAATCTCGGCTTTCTGCCACTAGCAAAGCCAACAAGTCTGCGGAATAGCGGTCCGCAGGTTCACCAGTGCGCGACCGAAGCCCCAGAGAATGATCGCGATGCCGATCAGATCAATCACACTGCCCAACATCTCGAGCGGGCCTTCGATCGCGTGGATCAACCCACCGACCTCGCCCAGCGTCCTATCCACGATGTCGCTCGTAGACGCGGAACTCGAACGCCGGATGGTCGTCCCGGCGCGAGATCGTCCAATCGGACTCGTCGAACTCGGGGAACCGCGTGTCTCCCTCGTAGTCCTCTTTGAGAATGGACAGGTACATCGTGTCCGCCATCGACAGTGTCAACCGATAGATCGACGCGCCGCCGGCGCTGAAGACGGTCTTGCCCGTCTCCCGCGCCGCGGCCACCGCCTGCTCGACGTCGTGGAACACGCGCGCACCGGCGAGTTTGACTGAACGACTGAGCACGAACAACTCGGCGTCCGGCAGGTCGCCACCGAAAATCTCGTAGCTCTTGCGTCCGAAAATCACCGCCTGGCCCCGGACGTGGGCCAGGAACTGCTCGTACTCGTCCGGGATGCTCCAGGGAAGTCCACCGCGTCTGCCGATCACTCGATCGCGTGTCATGGCGGAAATGATGATCATGCGCGTGCTCTCCTCTTCGTGGGTCCTGGATGCTGTCTTGCGCTCCTTGGATGCCGGACGGGAGGACGAGATTTCGACTAAGAAACTCGCGTCAATGATAGTCTCAGCCGATGTTGAAGGAAGTCCTTGGAGACAGAATTCATGAGTGAGCAGATGGCGGGCTGGGTTGTTGCCGCACTCGCGCTCTACACCGCGGTTGGTGTAGTGTTCGCTATCCCGTTCGTCGTCCGCGGTGTCAACAGACTCGACCCGGTGGCTCGTGAGAGCAGCTGGGGTTTTCGCGTCGCGATCTTCCCGGGCGCGGTCGCGTTCTGGCCGCTGTTGTTGAAACGGTGGCTGTCCGGCCAAACGGCGCCTGGCGAACGGAATGCGCACCGAAACGCGGCTCGGCTGACCCGATGATCCGCCCACTGCGCAGGCGCCACCGCGGGATGATCCTGGCCCTGGCCCTGGTCGTCGGGCTCTTACTGGTCCTCGGATTGCTGGCCCGGAATCCTATTCCGACGGTCGAGGCACTTCCCGATGCCGCCGATAGCTCCATCGGCGAGACCCACCGATGAGTCTCAACTACCAGGCCGTCCTGTGGAACCGGCAAAAGAAAATCTACGACGGATTGATCGTCCTCGGCGTGGTCTTGTACCTGGGGATGTTCGTCGGTGTCGGTAGCTTGGTGCGACCCCAGACGACGATCGAAACGCTGCTGATCCGCGGCTTCGGCACGCTGGCGCTCGCGTTGCTTCACGTGATCCTGTCGATCGGACCGTTGTGCCGGTTGGACCGCCGTTTCCTGCCCTTGCTGTACAACCGGCGTCATCTGGGCGTCACGATGTTCTTGTGCGGCCTGTTTCATGGGGTCTTCGCGATCGTGCAGTTCCACGCCCTGGGCAACGTCAATCCGCTGGTCAGCGTGCTGTCCAGCAACACGGATCTGTCCAGCCTGTCCGCGTTTCCGTTCCAGCCGCTCGGTCTCGCCGCACTGGGCATCCTGTTCCTGATGGCGGCGACGAGCCACGATTTCTGGTTGGCCAATCTCGGCGCGCCGATCTGGAAGTCGTTGCACATGTTGGTCTACGTCGCCTACGGATTGCTCGTGCTGCACGTGGTGCTGGGTGTACTGCAGGCGGAAACAAACTCCGTGCTGACCCTGATCCTGGCCGTGGGTTTCGTGTGGATCGTATCGCTGCACTTGCTGGCAGGGTTCGGTGAGATCGCCGGCGACCGGGAACTAACGGCGGCAGGGTCCGATCGTTTCATTCGCGCATGCGCCGTCGACGAAATCCGGGAGAAGCGGGCGCGCATCGTCTGCCTCGCCGGCGAGCGCGTGGCGATCTTCCGTTACGACGGCAAGGTATCGGCGGTTTCCAACGTCTGCCAGCATCAGAACGGCCCGCTGGGCGAAGGCAAGATCGTCGACGGCTGCATCACGTGCCCCTGGCACGGGTACCAGTACGCACCCGAGTCCGGCGCATCCCCCCCACCCTTTACGGAGAAGGTCCCGACGTTCAACGTCCGCGTCAAGGCTGGTGAGGTTTGGATCGACCCGCACCCGAATCCGCCCGGCACCCGCACGGAACCGGCGCCGATCGAGGGAGACGCATCGAATGGCTGATCGCGATCCGTTCTACGTCGGCTACCTGGATCGCATCCCGGCGGGAATCGCGGGCCGGACGCGACTGGCCGTCGCGATCCTGTTAGCCGTGGGAATCGCGCTGGGGCTCGTTTTGACGTTCGCCCAGTCGTCGTTCGACGAGGGCGTTTTCGAGTTCGGCGTGGACCGCGAGTTCCGTGGCGTCGTGATCGAGAAACCCTACCCGATGCTACTGATACCCGGCACGAGCGGTGACGCCCGCGTGACGCATTACCTCGCGGCGTACGGCAAGATCGGCGCGGGCAAGTTCGTGGACGGACTCGACGGCCAGTCGGTCCGGGTCACCGGCTCGCTGATCTACAACGACCAGCAGCGGATGATCGAGGTCCATACGATCGAAAAGATCGAGGGCGATACCGACGACTTGAAAGGACTGAAAACGGCAGCGGAGACGCCTCTGGGCCGGATGACCCTGACCGGGGAGATCGTGGATTCGAAGTGCCACCTCGGCGCGATGAAACCCGGGCGCGGCAAACCGCACAAAGCCTGCGCGATTCGCTGCATCAGCGGCGGCATCGCGCCCGTGCTGCGTGTTGCGACCCACGCGGGCGAAGTGGACTACCTGCTTCTCGTTGGCGCAGACGGCAGCCGTGTGAATCGTGACGTGTTGAAGTTCATTGCCGAACCGGTCGAGATCTCAGGCGAGGTCGTTCGCGCCGGCGACCAGTTGATTCTTTACGCAGACCCAGCGACCTACCGTCGAGTGGTAACCGGCAGTACATATGAACTTCGATGAGATGGATCAGTCAATCTCGACGTTCATGCGGCGCTGGGGAATCCTTGCCCTGCGCATTTCGTTGGGAACCATCTTTATCTGGTTCGGCGTTCTAAAACCGCTCGGCCTATCCCCGGCGGAGCCACTCGTCATCGCAACGGTCCGTTGGCTACCGTTATTCGATGCTGAGTTGTGGGTGAGCATCATAGGGTGGTGGGAAGTCGCGATCGGAGTAACGTTTCTCTTTCGAAAGACGATCCGAATCGCCATTGCGCTTCTGGCCCTACAGATGGTCGGGACATTTATGCCCTTGATCGTCCTTCCTGCAGTTACCTTCCAGGCGGGGCATCTGCCCTATGGACCGACGATGGAGGGTCAGTACATCATCAAGAACTTATTGATCCTGTCCGCCGCTCTGGTCGTTGGCGGGACCGTTCGCGGAAGTAAAGAGGCGAGCTAGAGTCGAAGGGATCATTCTCCGAGCTTGCCCCGGACGCGGGTTACGATACCTTCATAGTACGGCAGGTCTTGCACACCCGATTCCTTAGCCATGCGAAGCGCGCGCTCCACCTCCACCAGCGCCTCGTCCAGTCTACCCAGGTGCTCGAGCCCCTCGCCGAGGCACGAAACGGTGTACGCCTCGTCCGGCCATTTCTTGACTGCGAGACGGAAGAGCTCCATCGCGCGCTTTGCTTTTTTGGAATCGTAGATTCCCCAATAGCCCGCATCGGTCATCTCGATCATGCCCAGAGAACGTGGCTCCTTGTAGCGGCGAGTCGCATCGCCGAAGTGTGTTTTAATCTGGTCGTCCGTCATCGCGTATATCCGGTTCGATGTCAGCCGCCAGTCGCGGAACACCCAACGAATGCCGGCAAGCAGTCCGGTGATCCGCATGGACATGTGGTCGTCTTCCTGTTCGAAGATCTCGGACGTCCAGAGAAATCCACGAGGCGTCTTCTCCTCCATCAGGTTGACCATGCGGTCGTAATTAATCCGCTCCAGCTGCTCATCTGCGATGGACATGTGCAGGAGGCTGTCCAACGCAGGATTCTTTTCCAGACACTTACGGTAGCGCTCCAGCATGAACCCGTTCCCCCACTCGAGTGACGGGCTGATGGCGATGTAGGCGTCAAAAAGCTCCGGCTGTTCGAAGAGGATGTTCATCGCCGTGAGGCCGCCGAGTGAGTGACCCGAGAACACGCGAAAGCCGCTCGTCCGCCAGTTGGAGTCAATGTACGGAATCAACTCGGACTTCAGAAACGACACGAATTCGTCCCCGCCTCCCGTCCCTGGGACGCCCATCCCCTTCCAAAAGACGGGTGTGAGATCTCGCCAGCGATTCGTATTCTTGATCCCCACCACGATCATGTGTGGAACGACTCGTGCCCGCGCGAGGTTGCGGATGATACTGGACGTGGCTTCGAAGTTCCCAC
>JAPUJU010000274.1 GCA_027296025.1 bacterium | reverse complement strand
CTTATCGTCGTGACCGATGTGTGCCTGTGCGAATACACGGATCACGGTCATTGCGGCATCCTGAATACTGGGGGTGCGTCGCGCCCGAATCCGAAATTGCCGGAAGGCTACGTGCTGAACGACGAAACGTTGACAATTCTTGCCAGAACAGCGCTCTCACACGCCGATGCGGGCGCGGATGTCGTGGCGCCGAGCGGAATGATCGACGGAATGGTTCGGACGATTCGAAACGCGCTGGACGAAAAAGACTACGCGGAACTGCCGATCATGTCGTACGCGATCAAGTACGCGTCGGCGTTCTACGGACCGTTCCGGGATGCAGCCGAGGGAGCCCCGAAGTTCGGCGACCGCAAGACACATCAGATGGACCCGGCCAACGTGCGCGAGGCGCTACGCGAGGCCGAGCTGGACGTTGAGGAGGGCGCAGATTTTTTAATGGTCAAACCGGCTCTCGCATACCTCGATGTGATTCGCCGCGTGAAGGACCGTTTTCCCGGGGTTCCGCTGGTCGCTTACAACGTGAGCGGCGAGTACTCGATGATCAAGGCCGCGGCCGCGAATGACTGGATCGACGAACGGGCTGCCGCGCTCGAAACGCTATTCAGTATCCGGCGCTCCGGCGCGGATATCATTATCACGTATCACGCAAAAGACGCAGCGGAGTGGTTACGATGATTCAAAAGAAAACGGCGGAAGACCAGGGTGACAGCGCCAGCAAGATCAACATCAGTGAGATGGGCCGGACTCCGGACGGGAAAACCATCTCGTCGGATCGCCGCCTTTTCATGCAACTCCAGGCGTGGGGCGAGGCGAAAAAAACGGAACCACTCATCGCGGACCTCGAGGCAGGCAACATCCACGGCGTGCTGTACGAGGACATCAACGATCCAACCGGCGTCGCGCTCCTTACCTTCAGCGAAAATCCGGACTATTTCATCGCGGACGTCCGTGAGTTTCTCAAAGGGTCGCACTTCAGCGACCTGACTCCGAAACCTGAGTACACCATGCTCGGGCGTTCCTATGCCATGGGTTACGAATCGGACCTCGACGAAACACTGATCAGCAAGCCCCGATCGCGGGTGTGCAATCCCGAGTACGAATGGGCGATCTGGTATCCCCTGCGACGCGCAGGATCCTTCGAGAAGCTCTCCGCGAAGGAGCAGAGAACAATCCTCATGGAGCACGGCGGCGTCGGCCGCGCATTCGGCAAAGCGGGATACGTCTTCGACGTGCGCCTGTCGTGCCACGGACTGGACAAGAACGACAACGATTTTGTGATCGGCCTGATCGGTCCGGACCTTTTTCCGCTGTCGGCCATCGTCGAGCGCATGCGAAAAACACAGCAAACGTCGCTTCACCTTCAGTGCCTCGGCCCGTTTTTTATCGGCAAAGTGGCCTGGCAAACAAAAAAAGCGGGCTAGGGATGGGTCACATAGAACCAGCCGATTCAACGACCGAACCGACTGCCGCTTTTCTACGCGCGTGCATGCGCCTCCCCTCACCACGCTTGCCGATCTGGCTGATGCGCCAGGCGGGGCGTTACATGCCGGAGTACCGGGCCGTCCGCAAAAAGCATTCGATGCTCGACGTCATCGGTTCCGCAGAGCTTGCGTCGGAAATCACACTGCAACCGATTCGCGTATTCGGTTTCGACGCGGCCATTATTTTCGCTGACATCCTGCCACCACTCATCGGCATGGGGTTCGATCTCGAGTTTGTCAAAGGCGTCGGCCCTCGCATTCACAATGCGATCTCGCAGGCACGGGACGTCGATATGCTGGCAGTCCCTCCGGCGACGGAAACAATGCCGGCAACGCTCGAGGCGATCGAACTCGTGACGGCCGAGCTCGGCGCGAATGTTCCGTTGATCGGTTTTGCCGGCGCGCCGTTCACGCTTGCCAGCTATGCCATTGAAGGCGGCGGGTCGAAAACCTACACCAGGATAAAGGCGTTCATGTACAACGAGCCGGCCGCCTGGGAGCGTCTGATGACGAAACTCGTGACGGTCCAGGGCGACTACCTGCTCGCGCAGGCAGAGGCAGGCGCAGCCGCACTGCAGGTATTCGATTCCTGGGTCGGCCTCGCATTGAACGCGGACGACTACAAACGCTACGTACAACCCTACGACGAAAAGCTTTTCGCGATGCTCTCCCGTGCGGGCGTTCCTACAATTCATTTCAGTACCGGCACGGGCGGGTATCTCGCCGACGTCGCGGCAGCCGGCGGAGACGTCATCGGCGTCGACTGGCGGGTGCCCCTCGATGTGGCCTGGGAGGCGATCGGACACGATCGGGCGATCCAGGGCAATCTCGATCCGGCGCTGTTGCTGGCACCGTGGCGCGAGATTGAACCGCGCGTCAAAGACATACTCGATCGCGCGGGTGGACGCTCCGGTCATATTTTCAATCTCGGGCACGGGGTCTTCCCGAACACTCCGGTCGACACGGTTCGCCGTCTCGTCGACTTCATCCACGAGGCCGGTGAATGACACAAACCCGCACACCCATCGGAGTCCTGATCATGGCGTACGGGGGACCCGACTCGCTCGAAGAGATCCCAGGGTACCTCGCCGATATCCGATCGGGTCGGCCGACGACGCCTTCGGTTCTCGAAGAGATTACCGACCACTATCGCCGGATCGGCGGCCGCTCTCCCCTGCTGGAAATCAGCAGACGCCAGGTCGACGGGCTTGCAAAAAGTCTCGGCCCCGATTACGCGTGCTACCTCGGGATGCGCCACTGGTCGCCATGGATCGAGGAAGTCGTCCGCGACATGATCGTCGACGGCATCCAAGTGGCCGTGAGCCTCGTTCTCACGCCGCAGTTCAGCGGGCACAGCGTCGCGAAGTATCAGTCGAAAATTCGAAACGGCCTTCGCATGTACCGGGGTGACATCGAGTTCACAAACATTTCCAGCTATCACGACCATCCGAAGTATATCGACGCCATGGCCGCCCGGGTGCGTGAGGGTCTCGATGAAAGGAACGACCGAGGTTCGACGCACGTCGTCTTCAGCGCACACAGTCTTCCGACCCGGATCATCGACGAGGGCGACCCGTACGACGCACAGTGCCGTAAGAGCGCGGCTCTCGTGGCGAAACGCGCCGGCCTCT
>JAPUJU010000273.1 GCA_027296025.1 bacterium | reverse complement strand
TCACGCGGGATCCACAGGTCGCCTAAGCCACTCTTATTCAATCACTTGTAATAAAGACAGCCGGTTGGGTGTGGGGCGCGCAAGGGACAGTCGCCGTCTGCGGCGCTGTGGGCAGGGGAAACGCATGTTCGCCGATCTGGGCCAGAAGCTCGACGGGATCTTCGCGAAGCTGAGGAATCGCGGCAAGCTTTCCGAGAAGGACATCAAGGAAACGGGCCGTGAGGTGCGTCGTGCGCTTCTCGAAGCTGATGTGAATTTCCGCGTGGCCAAAGAGTTTGTGGCGCGCCTCGAGGAACGCGCCATCGGCGAAGAAGTCGTCAAGAGTTTTACGCCGGCGCAACAGATCATCAAGATCGTCCACGAGGAAATGACACGGCTCCTCGGCGGTGAGACCGTGCCGTTTTCACTGACGTCGTCTTCAACGAGCGTGATGATCGTCGGGTTGCAGGGATCGGGTAAGACGACGTTCGCGGCGAAACTGGCTGCGTTCCTCAAGAAAAATGGGCGCAAGCCGCTCCTCGTCGCGCTGGATGTGTACCGTCCGGCTGCGATGGAGCAACTCGAGATACTCGGCAGGCAGATCGACGTGCCGGTGGCTCGTGGCGACGCGAACGAGAAGGACATTACGAAGATCTACAACCGTGCCCGGAAGATCGCGGACGCCTCGCTCCGTGACACGCTCATTCTGGATACGGCAGGGCGCCTGCACATCGACGATACGATGATGCAGGAGCTTGAGCGACTGAAAGATGTCGCGAAACCCGAGGAAATCCTGCTCGTGCTGGACAGCATGACCGGGCAGGAGGCCATCAACGTCGCGAAGGCGTTTAAGGAACGTATCGCCTTTACCGGTGTCGTTCTGTCGAAGCTCGACGGGGACGCGCGTGGTGGTGCAGCGCTGTCGATTACGTCGGTCGCCGGCGCGCGAATTCGCTTTGCGAGCGTTGGGGAAAAGCTCGAAGACATCGAGTTGTTTCACCCCGACCGGATGGCGGGTCGCATTCTCGGTATGGGAGACATGCTCTCCCTCATCGAGAAGACACAGGAAAACGTCGACACCGAGCAAGCGAAGAAGCTGGAGAAGCGGATTCGTGCGCAGGCATTTACGCTGAGTGATTTTCTCGAGGAACTCAAGCGTGTCAAAAAGATGGGTCCCATCGAAGACATGCTGAAGATGATTCCGGGCTTTTCGAAGGCATCGCTCAAGGGGCTGTCGATTGACGAACGGCAGTTCGTCGAACTGGAAGCGATCATCAGTTCGATGACGGAGGATGAGCGTATTCATCCGAACATCATCGACGGCGGCCGCCGAAAGCGGATTGCCCGCGGCAGCGGCACCACTACGCAGGCCGTGAACCGGCTGCTGAAGCAGTTTATCGATATGAAAAAAATGATGAAAATGATCGGCAAAGGGGGCGCTAAGCGCATGCCCTTTGCGCCGTTCTAAAAGGAACGACCGGCGCAAGCCGACCGTGTCCTTTCTCACTTATCGGAGGTGTTCGATTGGCAGCAACGATTAGATTGAAACGAATGGGTTCGAAGAAGCGCCCGTTCTACCGTCTCATTGCAGCGGACTCGCGCAAGCCGCGCGACGGCCGTTTCATCGAGACGCTTGGTTTCTACAACCCGATTTCGCAGCCCGCGGAAGTCAAGGTTAACGAAGCTCTTGTTTTCAAGTGGTTCGAAAGAGGGGCCGTCATCACGACGAGTGCCGCGAGTCTGCTTCGCAGAGAAGGCTACCTGCAGAAGTGGGAACTCATGAAGCAGGGTGTTACGGGCGACCTCCTAGAAACACGTATGGAGTCGATCCGAAACGGGCAGCGTCGCCGCATGGAAAAGCGTGAGCAGGCGAAGAAGCAGATCAAGTCGGCGAAAACAATCGCGAAAGAAGCGGCCGCCAAAGAAGCGGTGAAGACGGAAGCCACCGAGTCTGCCGAATCAGCAAAGAGTGCCAAAGCGGCTGAGCCGGTCTCAGAGAAGGCCCCGGCCAAAGCGGCTGAGCTGGCCTCAGAGGAGGCCCCGGCCAAAGCGGCTGAGCCGGCCTCAGAGGAGGCCCCAGCCGAAGCGGTTCCCGAAGAAGCTGCGGGCGAAAAAACACCGGAGAAGCCCGGGGAAGAGTCATAGTTTAATTCGTTTTTCGCGACGTGAAGCAGTCTCAACGAGGTCGGATCGATGCCGGAAGTAAACAAGGCAACCATCAAGAATCTAATCGAATACATCGCTGAGTCCCTCGTCGACGAACAGAAGAGCGTCAAAGTGACGGAATCGGCGAAAGAAAGCTACACCGTTATGGAACTGTCCGTGGATTCGAGCGACCTCGGCAAGATCATCGGCAAGAATGGACAGACTGCTCGTGCGATCCGCACGCTGGTCAATGCCGCCGCGTCAAAAGCCGGCGACAAGATTATTTTCGAGATCAAAGAATGAAAGTGCTCGAAATGACGGACATCTATCTCGGCCGAATCGTGAAGGCGTTCGGCATTCGTGGCGAACTGAAATTTCATCCGTCAGAGGATTTCTGGGAAGAGGTGCTGGAGTCCAGGAAGCTCGAGCTTTATTCCGAGAACGCGGGAAAAACGACGAAGCTGCCGTTCGAGCTCGTTGAAAAGCGTCCCCATGGCACGAGCTATGTGGTGAAGCTCAAAGGTGTCGATAACAGAAACCGAGCGGAGGAACTCGTGGGAAGCGAGCTTTTCGTCGACGGGGACGCGCTGGACGTTGCGTTGCCGTACGAATTGCTGCCGTTCCAAGTTGTCGGGATGACGGTCAAAGACGAAGCGGGAAACGTTTTGGGGCGGGTCACGCGCATTGTGTTTTCGGCCGCCCACGACGTATACGAAGTTGAACGCGACGGGGGTACGTTCATGGTGCCGGCGATTCCGGAGTTTGTCGTCGACGTGAACGAGGACGAAGGGGAGATGACGATCCGGCCGTTGCCGGGCCTGATCGAAGACGAGTAGGCCGCTGTCGTATGAAGATCAACGTGATATCAATATTCCCTGACGTCATGGAGACGATCCTGTCAATGGGGATGCTCGGGGTGGCGGACAAGAAAGCACTCGTCGAGTTCAAGGTGGTCGATCCGAGAGATTTCACGGAAGACCGGCATAGAACGGTTGACGACGAACCGTATGGTGGCGGCGGAGGTATGATTCTGATGGCCCCGCCGATCGTCGACGCTGTCGAAAGCCTCGATGTCGCGAAAGGAAGCCCGGTCGTGCTTCTGAGCCCGGCGGGCAGGCAGTTCGATCAGGTGATGGCAAAGAGGTTCGCCTCCGAGCTGGAAATGACGTTCGTTTGCGGGCGGTACAAAGGTGTGGATGAGCGGGTTCGCGAACTGGTGATCACGGAAGAAGTCTCGATCGGGGACTTCGTGCTGAGCGGTGGCGAACTTGCGGCGGGTGTGTGCATCGAGTCGATCGTCCGGCTCGTCGGCGATGTGCTGGGCAACCAGGAGACGAGTGAGACGGACTCGTTCGCGAGCAAGCGGGACTACCTGCTCGACTGCACGTACTATACGCGACCAGTGGAGTACCGCGGACACCGGGTGCCCGACGTCCTGTTGTCCGGACATCATAAGGAAATCGAAAACTGGCGCCACGAATCGTCCCTCGATCGGACGCGCAGGCTGCGACCGGATCTTCTGAACAAAAAAAATTAGTAGACAGATACAAAGGGGAGGAAATCTAATGGCTAGGATCGAAAATCTGGAGCGCAGGTTCCTCAAGGATGAGGAATTCGACTTTGACGTCGGGGACACCGTCAAGGTTCTCGTTCGTGTGGTCGAAGGCGAGAAGGAGCGCGAGCAGGCATTCCAGGGCGTCGTTGTGCAGCGCAAGGGTGCGGGAGCCCGCGAGACGTTTACCGTACGGAAGATCAGTTCCGGTATCGGTGTGGAGCGTATCTTCCCGCTTCACTCGCCGAACGTGAAGTCGATAAAGACGATACGCAGAGGAAAAGTTCGTCGCGCGAAACTCTATTATCTGAGAAATCTCGTTGGGAAAGCTGCCAGAATCGCCGAAAAGAAGAGGCCGACCCGGACCAAGCGGTCGTAGGAGCCGCAAGTCTCGGCTGCGTAACGAGTACCGTCGGCTCGAGGCGTTCGATCGTGAGTACCTCGTTGACGGACGGACATGCCTGGCCGGCATTGACGAAGTCGGACGGGGAGCACTGGCCGGACCGGTAGTGGCCGCGGCTGTGATCCTCCCACGAGACTCGGAACTCTTCGGCGTCACTGATTCGAAGACCATCGACGAGGATGACCGCGAGGCCCTCTACGATGAGATCCTCGCGAAGGCGAGCGCAGTCGGTATCGGGATCCGCCACGCGGACCGGATCGATTTTGAAAACATATTAAACGCAACGCTGGTCGCGATGGGGGAGGCGTTGCGCGCCCTCGAAATCGATTGCCACATCGTGCTCGTCGACGGTCGAGACCGGATCGAGTTTTCCAGGCCCGTTGTACCGGTCGTCAGCGGAGATGCCCTTAGCCTGTCGATCGCCGCCGCGTCGATTGTGGCTAAAGTGACACGTGACAGGTGGATGCGCGCCTTACATGACCGCCACCCCAGGTATAATTTTCTGCAGAATAAGGGGTACGGGACAAAAGAGCACATCGATGCGATCGACCGGCACGGAATGATCACCGAGCACCGGCGGAGCTTCCTGGGAAAGGTGGTTGCAAAAGCACCGATGCTCTTTTAACTTTGGTCTCGTGAGGGTGATGATGGGAGGATGACGATGAATACCCGGGATGTGGGCGTGCTGGGGGAGCGGATTGCCGGACTGTTCCTCGCGTTGAAGGGCTACAAAATCGTCGCGAGGAACTATCGCTACGCAGGTCGGGAAATCGACCTGATTGCAACCCGCGGCAGAATTCTTGCGGCGGTGGAGGTGAAGCTCCGTCGCAGCAGACGGTTTGGTGAAGCGGTGGAAGCGGTGGACGCCAGGAAGCTGGCGCGGATTCGTACGGCCCTCGCAAACGTGATCGCGCGGAGCGACGGCCACTTCGAGCCCCGGATCGATCTCGTCGTGATTGACGTCGATGCGGATTCGGGGGATATGACCGTCCGGCACCTCGAAGCCGTTCGGTAGGACAAAATCGACTGTCCCCACAAGTTTGCAAGATTGGAGGATCGTTGCCGTGAAACGTCTCGTTATTCTATTCGCGCTGCTGGGCATGGTTGCACTCGGATGCTCGGGTGGTGACAAGGGTTCTACGGCCGCGTCGTCACCGGAACAAGAAGAGGAAGTACTCGGGCACCCGGCCATCGGTAAAGATCTGGACCTCGGGGAGCAGGCCAGGCTCAAGGATTTGTACGTGGGGCGGCACGCGTGGACACGCGGCACCATAGACGACCTGACGGAGCGCGAAGTTCCCGGAGAACCGAAGAAGAAAATCGTCCCGCGGGACACGAAGGTAGAGATTTTTGACCTCACATTTTCTTACACTGGCGCCGTCACCGTAATCGACAAAGGGACGTACGGCGGGAACATTCCGAAACGCCGAAAGATTACGCACGGTCTTCATATCGAACGCCCGATGACAGTCGACAAGGTCGAAACGAAGCTCGCTCAGATCTTCTGGTTCAAAGATCCGACGTTGCGCCAGATCGATTACATTCGCGACTGGGGGAAGAAAACGGCCCGTGCCGTCGTGAACCACGAAGTGTTTATCGGTATGCCGGCCGAAGCAGCTCTCGAATCCTGGGGGATCCCGACGAGTATCCGTACCTTCGACATCGGCGGAAACCGCGAAGAGCAGTGGGCGTACAAGGAAACGCAACGTACCAAGTACCTATATATTGTCCAGGGAAAAGTTGCCAAGCAGGAAGAATAGGTGCCTGAGATAATGCTTTAGCACGCATCGTCCGCGTGGTATCCTTCCTCGTGTCAGAGCGGGGGGGAAGGACGATGCGATTGCCGAATGACCGTCTTGATTTCACAGCTCACGTGTTGAGCTTCGTGGCCGGTGGCGAAAACAACCGCCCGGGCCCGAATAGAAATAGAAACCGAACCCCGGACGATCCCATCCGGGGTTTTTGCTGTGTAGGGCGTTTTAGCCGGGTGAGCTCCCACCGCCGATCCTGACGAGGGGAGGTCCCATGTTTCGACTCCCGGGTTCAGCGATACGAAGAAAATGGTTCTCTTGAAGTAGAAAGAACGGTTGCCCAGATGAAACCTCACCTCGTTGGCTTTGCGCTTGTTTCCGTCGTCCTGTCGGTCTGCGCGACGGGCGCCCGTCACGTGAACAAGGAGCGTCACCTCACTCCCGGGCGTCACGCAAACGAGCCCGACAAGGTGACGTTGCGGATGATGGCCGATCACCGGGGCTCCGACACGCCTCGCAACAAGACGGGACCGCGGCTCGTTTCGGCCCCCTCCGATACCTTTGTGCTGGGCGCGTATTCGTTCGACACCCTCGGCATTCCGGATGCTCAGGGCTGGTACTCGGTTGAGCGCACCGCTCAGACGGAGATCTTTACGCACGTCGCCGACTCCACCGAACTCAACGGCGGCTTTTTCGGATCTCTTGTGCCGATCGCCGGCCAGCAGTCGGCCGTCGGTGAACCAGTGTCTCCGTTCGTTATCGGTGAGCC
>JAPUJU010000272.1 GCA_027296025.1 bacterium | reverse complement strand
TTACCCTGCAAGTGTTTTCGTGTCGACGTTACAGTCGTCCTATTAACTCTATTTAATCTTCGCGATTTTCGTGTTCATCCGGTCGGTGCGGTCAGGCCTGCGACCCTTATAAGTCATTTCCATAAAATAGGTTACAAAGTGTCACTATTCCTGCAAAATTTACCAAGTGGCACGACACTTGCCTTAGGCATAGAGCATAGGAAGTTATCCCGTGCGTAAGGAACTTCCATTCTGGTGGGGGAAAGGGTTCTCGAGGGCCCCGGTCCTCGGGAATCCAATCCTGGATTCGGAATCAAAGAGAAGAGTAAGGGGTTACTTTTCTCCGAGCCGTGCGGCTGAAAGGCCGTGAAAAGCTGGCGATCAATACTTCTCATAAGCATAGCTGCTGGCTTTGCGGAGTTTGTTAATTTCGAGAGGTGGGGTCTCGACTTTAACTCCTTGAGGAGATTGATCGTCAGCTTTTTTCTATGCCCTCCTCGGCTAGCCGCCTTCTGGTGCCGGGTTCGCTTCACGCTGCCTCGACTCGACGACCGGCCACGCTCTCGCTTCACACTGCCTCGACTCGACGACCGGCCACGCCCTCGCTTCACACTGCCCGCTTCGCTCGGCTAGCCGCTTCGCGGCGGATCCTCGCTCGCTCCTGCAGAAGTTTCGCTCGCGCAAGGCCGGTCGGCTCGCTCCGCCCCGTGACCAGCCGGTAACATGTCCCTGAATTAAGACACTTGTCATTGGAAGAGCACGCCCCGCCGGAGTCATTTTCAGCTCGGATCCGGCCTTGTGGCTCATCAATTTTGTCCTGTAACCATCTATGAAAGAACGCGGTAAGCCCTCTGCCGCTTTCCTCATTTCACCTGTGGAAACCTCTGGCATGTCCCTTGCGGTACACCGTGGCATGCTGAGAAGGAAAGTGGGCATAAGTTTCCTTGGACAAGTGAGAAAAGGCGCGTCGAGGGCACTCGGCCTCACCGTGTTGTCGATAGCAGGCGCAGGGGTCCTGCTGGTCGGCTGCGAGGATGAGATCGTTAGTTTACCGCCGAGTGCTCCCGATGGTGTCTTCAGCATAACGGGTGACGGCCAGGTTACGATCTGCTGGAACTCGAACCCCGAACCAAATATTGCAGGCTATGACATTTACTGGAACGAAACGCCGACCGGCTCATTCGAGCGAATCGGCTCCGTTGGAGCGAGCAGAACCTGCTTCGTCGATACGGACGTCGACAATGGCACGACCTACTTTTACGCGGTCTCTGCAGTCAACGATCAGAATCAGGAAAGTGAACTGAGCTTCGAAGACGTCTTCGATACACCGCGTCCCGAAAATTTTGGATTGGTTTTACTCGATTATTTGGGGCAGAGCACCAGCGCTCTTAGCGGGTACGATTTTTCATCGTTGAGCAATACTGCTCAGCCCGATACGAGCGCCGGTACGGATGTCTACTGCGGACCCCTGAACGGCGTGCCGACCCTCTTTGGAAAAGGAGTCGCCGTGGGGACCGGAGTAGACATCCAGGATTATGGATACATCGATTTGGAGTTCGTCGACTGGGCTCCGGCCGATGGATGGTCCCCGGCCAAGAAAGCAGACCTCATCGCAGGTCACAGCTACATTGTTCAAATCGAAGAAACAAGCGGCTTCTACCACTACGCGAAAGTACATGTAGTGTCCGCGACCAACCTGATGGCCGTTCTCGACTGGGCCTACCAGGTGGATCCGGGCAATCCCGAGCTTACCCCTGGGATAGGAGGAGCGCAGAAATGAAGCGACTGCCTAACATAAGTCTTTCCGTCCTGGCGATCGTGCTCGCAATCACAGCGCTGTCCGCATCGTCGCTGAAAGCCGGTGTGCGATTCGAGATGACCTACACATCCGGGCCCGCCGACATTCGCGTGTGGCTCGCCGACGAGTACACCGACGGTTACGACCACTACCGGGCCGGCTATCACGAATACGATGTCTACCGGAGTGTGGACGATGTGGTTCTCTACGTCCGTGCATCGCGCACCTGCTATGCGACGGTGTACGTAGTCGACACCGAGGGTTTCATTCACGTCGTTCATCCGTTGTCGCCACGGGACGCGCAATTCCTGCGCGGGGGGCGCGTTTACGCGTTTCACCTCGCTGATTCGGACTTTGGCCGCTACGGCTTCGACCGTGGCGTTGCGTACGTCTATGCGGTCTCGAGCCCCGTGCCTTTCCGGTTTGTGGACTACGGGTGGGGCGTCTTTGGAGGCAACTATGGTTATCGCATCTACGGCGATCCGTACCTGGCGGCGCACGAGTTCTACGAGTCGCTGCTGTTGCCGTCGTTCAACGTCTCCCGGATCGGTGTCTCACACGCTCGGTTCTATGTTCGTGAATACGCGCGCTACCCGCGTTACCTGTGTGTCGGGTGGCACGATTACCACGGTGTACGCCAATACTGTCGCGGAAACTGCACGGCTTACCGCCACTATCACAGGCATGTGAAGGATCCCTACGTCGTCCTTCGGCCGGATTTCAAAATCAAGCACGCCTCCTCAGGAAGTTACACGAGGATTCGTCGGAGCGCGGATGTGCGATTCAAAGAAAAGAACTCAGTGCTCCGACGGACCGCGAGCAAATCGTCCGTGTTGAAAACAACTTCGAAACACGCCGTTGATGTGGACCGCAAGTCATCGCAGGTGAGTCGAGTCGTGAAATCGAGCAAGAGTTCGGTCATCAGAGGAAAGGCCGACCTGTCCCTGATGCGAGACCGGTTGGAGAAGCGGAGTGCGAAGAGTCGATCGGTCGTCACCAAAGTTGACTCAAAACGGTCGACCAAAAAGACAACGGTTAAGCGAGTGAAGTCTGACAAGAGTCGTAATGTGAAGAAGGATTCGGATACCGCGCGAAAATCCCACGCAAAAGCGCCGAGCAAGTCCAAAAAGAAGGCGAAGCGTGACGCGCATTAGTGTTCGAACACCCATCGTTGCCAAAGGAGTTGGTTGGCTGGTAGCGCGCGTTCTTTCGCAGAGGGCGCACAGAAGCAGGCTGGTTTGAAAAGCCGACCAATTGAAGGGGAGTCGAGTTGACGTGGTTGCAGATCAGGGGCTGCGACCGCTGAAACCGACTCCCCTTTTCCTTTTTGCCGTTGCCGGGACCCCCACCCGTGTGATAACGTAACCGATCATTTTCTGGAAAGATTCTATCCGTGAAGTCTGCGTTTTATTTCCTGGCGAGCGCCGTCGCATGCCTCTTACTTCTACCACCGGGAACTCCGGAGATTCGGGCGGAGTCGGTGGCACCCTCGTTTGTAGTCAGGGATCAGTTGCCGCGGGCGAATCCGCCGGTCCGGCAACAGCGGCTGAATACGTTTCAAAGAGAACGCCTCAGGGGATTTCTGTCAGGAACGCCGGTCCTTCTGGATACGTTACGCCTCGTGGGTTTCCAGGTCCAGTTCAGTGACAGTCTCATGGGCGGGCAACCGGGAAGCCTGCGGGACGCGGTGCATGATTCGACCTGGTTCGCCAACGAACTCAAACACCTCACCCAGTACTTCGACGGTGCATCCCGGGGCAATCTTGTCATCACATGGACGATGGTCGGCTCGCTCTACACGGTTTCGCAACCGATGGGCTATTACGGCGACGACGCGTTTGAGGACGTTCGTCTCGTCGAGCTCACGCAGGAAGTCATCAATCTCGCGACGAGTGAGCTGGACTTCTCGCTATACGATGTCGTCATGGTCATTCATGCCGGAGCCGGTCAGGAAACCGACGTGTTTGACAACTCGCGCGAGCAGATTTTCTCCAGCTTTTTTGACCTTGCCGATATCGAGGTGGCCTTTCCGGACAGTTCGGTGAACGGCCTCGCTACCGGCGACAGCCTGATGGGCCAGCCGGTCTACGTGACTAACTTCATGATGGTACCGGAGGCGGCGTCCCAGGACGGGCAGGACATCGGTTCACTCGGCATCTGGGCGTTCGAGGGAGGAAGCCGTGTCGGGTTGCTACCGCTGTTCGATGCCGGGCCGGTCCGCGTTGATTCGCGGGGCGTCGGTGAGTTCGATCTGATGAGCTACGGGCTGTTCGTGACGAGCTGGATCGACGTGCAGGGCCGGGTCGTTGCGGGATACACGCCGTCGTTTCCGAGCGCATTTAACCGGTTGATCGCGGGATGGATCGATCCGATTCTGGTTGATGGGGACGGGCAGTTTCGACTTCATGATATCAACAGTACATCGCTCGCCGACACACATTGTCTGCGTGTACCGATTTCGGAAAGCGAGTATTTTCTCGTAGTGAACCGGACGCACGATACCAACTTCGACAGCCTTTTTACGTTTGAGGATTTTGACAGTAACACGTTTCCCGACAACACGGATTCGTTCGCCAACGCGGAGTTCGATTTTTTTCTGGCAGACCCGACGAACCCGTTCGTATTTCATGCTGATTCGAATCTGAACAATATCGTCCGGCGTTTTGCCGATACAGGATCCGGTATAAAGATCTGGCATATCGATGAAGCGGTGATACGGCAGGTGGTCGACCAGGGGTTTCTGCCGAACGACTTTCAGTCGCGAAAAGGTGTCGACCTCGAAGAAGCCGACCAGATACAGGACATGGACGGCATCGCGACCGTGTTTTCGTTCGGGAGTTATTTCGACAGCTACAGGGATGGGCACAATTCTGATTTCGGTCCGTCGACCGATCCGAATTCCCGCTCAAACTCCGGCGCCGAAACGTACATACGTTTTCACAACATTTCTGCGGTCGACTCGTTCATGGCCGTCTCCGTTACGGTGACAAGACCGTACTCGGAGATACGCACACGCTGGAATGCGATCGGTCCCTATCAGCCGCCGACGGCCTTCAACCTGGATGCCGCAGGCGACGAGGAGATTGTTGTTTTTGCAGACACGGGGCTTGTGTACGCGTTCAATGCGGATGGATCGGAATACCTCGACAAGGACAGCGATCCGTCGACCATCGAACCCTACTTCTACGCACCGGGCGCGGTCTGGACCGGCCCTCCCGCGTTCGGTGATATCGACGGCGGTGGGGACCTTGAGATTATCGGGCTGAGTCAGGACGGCCGGGTGTGGGCGTGGAAAGGTGACAGCACGGAGGTGTTCGACGGAGACGGCGATCTGTCGACCAACGGGGTCCTCTACGTCGGCAAGCCGCTTGCGGCGCCCCCGATGCTCCTGGATGTGACGAACGACGGCGTAAACGAAGTCGTGATTGTCGAAAGAGTATCGGATTCGCTACTCGTTGATTTCGTCGGGAGTGCAGGCACAAAAGTAACACCGAATCTCGCTGCGATCGGACCCGAAGCGACAAGACGAATCCACGCGCAGGTCTGTTCGCCACTTGCGTTCGGCGCAGTCGGACCGACGTCCGAGGACACGGAAGGCATTCTCGTGGTCTGGGCGGACACATCCGCGGTGACATACGGGACGACGTACATTCCGACCGTCATTCTTTCCGGGACCGCCGCGTCCACCGGGGGCACGACCATTCCGGCGGAGGGCGCGTTGCCTGCGGAGTTCCCGCCGACGTCGTCACCAACGATTGCCGACCTCGACGCCGATGGTTTCGAGGAATTCGTGTTCACGATTCCGGACGGCCGTCTGATCATCGGCAAGAGAAGCTCCCAGGGCACCTCGATCAATGTGGTACGCGTGCGGTCGACGAGCCCCTCGGCACCGGCTGTAGGAGACACGGACGGCAACGGAACGCTCGAGATCGCACTCTGGGACGACGAGTACTCATATCTTTACGAACACAACGGTGCACTCTACACGAACTGGCCGCAGCCGCATCGCCAGGGTGCGCCGGGACAATTTCCGACACTTATGTTCGCAAGCCTGTTGACCGGTCCGACGATCAGGGACATCGATAGTGACGGTGCGGTCGAAATTCTCTACCCTACGGCCGAAGGGACGATACGTGGGTACCGGGCGTCTGGTGGACGTGTGGTGGACTTTCCGCGGGTCGGCCCGAGTAGCCTCGGTGCCACGCCGACGATCATCGACCTCGCCGGTACCGGCGATCTTTCTCTTCTCCTGGTTGGATCGATTCCTTTGATAGAGACTATCGACGGCGTTTCTGATACAATTACGTCTGCCGATTTAATGGTGCTCTCGATCCAGTCGCTGCCCGGAACCGTCTCCGGTACACAGCGTTTCTGGACGATGTACCAGCACGACGCCCGGCGTCTGGGGCGCGTCATCGAGTCGAACCCCCTCGCGCAGTCAGGCACCGTGGCAGATGGCAATACGTTTATCGTTTATCCAAACCCCGTCCAGACCGGCAACGTCAACGCAAGGATCATCCTCAATAAGACTGCTACCGTTCGTGTCGAAATCTACAATCTCGAAGGCCAGCGAGCCCTGTCGCAGGAATTTCTGAACCAGAACAGCGCGAACGCCATTCAAACTCCGTTCGATGAGACGATTAATATCGACCGTCTCGTCGCCGGTGTGTACTTGATGCGTATTGTGGTAGACGGCGCGGGCGCGAGCGAGGTGTTCGTCAAGACTTTCGCGGTGCTCAGGTAGCAAGGAGAAAATCATGCGGAAACTACATCACCTGGCAGTTGCGTCGCTCATGCTCCTGCAGCTCTTACTTAGTGTGACCGCCGGGCATGCCGGTGACGTCGGTGACGCTGGGGCTCTCTTTCTGCGTCTGGGAATGGGAGCACGTGCAGCGGGAATGGGCGAAGCGTACACCGCGGTCGCATAGGACGCATCGAGCATCTACTGGATTCCCGCCGCGATGGCCCCGGTACTGGGGACGAACATCGTTCTGACTCATAACGAATTCATTCAGAGCGTTCGGCTCGAACAGGGTGCGCTGACCCACGAGACAGACTTTGGCACACTCGGTTTTTCGTTCACCGGTCTTTTTATGGACGACCTCGACCGGTTCGGCACGACGCCGTCCGCATTTCCCCTGGGACAGTTCTCGGTGTTTGACGTCGCGTTTGCCATGGGGTACGCGCGCTACGTCATTCCAAATCTCTCCATAGGTATTAGCGGCAAGTGGATCCATCAGAAGATCGATCAGAGCACGGCCAACGGCGCCGCGTTCGACCTGGGCCTGTACCATGTCAGCCGAGTCAAAGGCCTCAAGTTCGCCGCCGCGATCGTCAACCTGGGTAGGCCGATAAACTTCAGCGATGAATTCTTCGAGGGCAAGGACTTTGCGTTGCCACGGGCGATCAAACTCGGAGCCAGCTACGATCGGCGGCTTCCCGGGCTCGAGAGCCGGGTACTGGCCGCGTTCGATATCGTGCTTCCGAACGACGGCGATGCTAAGCAGCATCTCGGTGGAGAGTTCGTATACAAACGCATGCTCTATCTGCGGGCGGGTTACAAAGCAGGGTACGATTCGCAGGGAGGAACGTTCGGTTTCGGTCTCGAGTTCCAAACCCTTATGTTCGACTATGCGTTTCTTCTGGTGAAAAACGATCTCGGTGACAGCCACCGGATCGGGTTGACGTTCAAGATTTGAACTTCTCGAGCGACAGTTTTCCCCCCTGAAGCAATCCATACGTAAAGTTCTCGATCCAGTCGCCCACGATCATGAAGTCTTTGCCCTCGTGGATGCGGTGGAGCGGAGTATGAACGTGCCCCATGATGAAAACATCGTTGTCCCATTTGAAGAACGACTCGCAAGCGATGTCTGCGAGATAGTTCGCGATGTCGGACTGGTTGCCGCGGTCCCGGCCCTTGCTGTGGTTCGACACACGGACCGCGATGAAATCCAGCCAGTCGGGGTGGAGCAGCACTCGTGTCGCCTTGACGAGAAACGGGTTGTGGATAATCGCACGGATGATTCGGTAGCTCTGGTCATTGGGAATGAAGAGGTCGCCGTGCGAGCAGTACATATTTCGGCCCTGAGATCGTACGAGGATCCGGTCACCGTGGAGTGTGACTCCGAGATCGTCCTGAAAAAAGCGCTCAAACCACGAGTCGTGATTGCCGCCCAGAAAGTGCAGTTGGACCCCGCGCCTGCCGGCGGCGTAGATCGCGTGATAAATGTCGAAATAGCGCTTGGAAATCACCCGGGCGTTTTCGAAAAAGTAATCGAAAATGTCCCCGAGAAGGAAAACGCTCGCATCATCCGGGACCTGCTCGAGGAAATGCCGGAACCGGGCCCGCCGTTGCGATTCGACAGGATCGTGCGGATCCAGAAAGTGGGCGTCCGCGAGAAAGTAGATCCGGGGGGACTTCAGTTCCAGGTACGGTAGCATCATTTCTTTTTGATCGGCCCGTCGGGGTGGTGCCGACAACTTCCGGTTTTTAGCAGGATCGGGTGGCGGAGGCAAGCTATTTTACCATTTGTCAACGAGTTCGCATACGTTTGTGGATGTCGGATCGAGTGGAACCCGTCGGCGGTTCCGATCGTATAAAGAGGCATGTGAGGGTGACCCTCACATGGGGCGAGGTCGCCCGACGGCTATCGAGCCGAATGGAGATCCGGGAATTATTCCACTAAACTCTTGTTCGGACGCCGTCCAGAAAGAGTTGGGAAGGGTTAACAGTTTGAAAATAAATTAGTTAAGGGGTCTTGACAGATGCCGGAAGTTGCGCTACACTGTGTCTGTAACACGGCTCATTTCCGATCATCTGCGCGGAATTTCCTCCTTCGAGCACGGGAAAAAGCGGGAGGAAAGCGCCCCTCTTGATTACTCCACCAGATCGCTCGTAAAGAGTTAAGGAAGTTCTATGAAAAGGTATGAAGGCAGTACCGTCATGGCGTCGCTGCGCAAATCAATGAGAGTTTTCCTCATCGGAACGTCGGTCTTTCTGGCCGGAGTTCTCGTGAGCGTCATTATGACCGGGGACACGGTGTCCGCGCCGCGACCGCCGTCTTCGCTGTCGGACTACGAGGTCGTTCCCAAAGAGGGAAATATTCATTCCACATTTACGGCCGTCGCATCGAAGGTTCGGCCGGCCGTAGTGTATATCAAGACGGAACGGTCTTCCTCATCGAGAGGCGGCAACGGTCGCGCGCCGTTCGATTTCTTCCGCGACATGCTTCCGGAAGGCGAGGAAAGGCCGCGGGGGCGTCGGGCGGTGGGTGGTGGATCTGGATTCATCATTGACAAGGAAGGCCGGATCCTGACGAACCACCACGTCATTCGTGAAGCGGACCGCATTACCGTCGTCCTGGGTGATGAACCGAATGAACGCGAGTTCAACGCATCGGTCGTTGGTTTCGACGCATTGACGGACATCGCGATTATTCAGATCGATACGGATGAAAATCTGCCCGTGGTCGTGCTTGGAGATTCTGACGAGATGCTGGTCGGGGACTGGGTGATGGCGATCGGGACGCCGTTTGGTCAACTTTCCGGTTCGGTAACGGTCGGCGTGGTGAGCGCCAAAGGCCGGACGGACCTCAGGATCATGGGTGGCAACCAGAACGGGTA
>JAPUJU010000271.1 GCA_027296025.1 bacterium | reverse complement strand
CAGAACGCCGGGAGCGACGAGCGCCATCGCGGCAAGAACTACAAGAGCGAGATACGCGACCGGAACGAAACTCACCTGGCGGCCCGTCAAGAAAAGAAAGCGGACTTCGAGACCGCTTACCGAGTAGACGGCCTGCCGGATCACTTCACGGACGAGTACCGGCGAGTAACGCCGCTCGGCCTCATCGCTCTGCGAGAATTCGTAGCCGGCGGCGACGATGTCCTTGAAATCTTTGCGGCTCTCCACCTGATACGTTAGCATGCGCAGGCTCGGCAGCCGGAAGAGCGGGTAAATAATGAAGTAACCGAACAGCCCCGCGAGCACCACGAGGAGCACGCGGCTCACCGTGAGCACCTGCCAGAGCGGCGGCGCACCTGATACGGCGGCCCACAACACAACAACCAGAAATACCCACGCGCCGATCGCGAGGAACGATACGAATCCGGATGCCAACCGGAGAGCAGCCGTGCGAATCAGGATGTGCTGCAGCTCTTTGCGAAGCTCGGACTGGAAGAAATTTTGTGAAGTCGACATGACCTATACCCTCGGTGTCGCGTCCCGAACGATCGGTGGAAATCGTACGGGGCATCCTGTGAATAGCATCCTCCGTTCCACGCCGGGCACCTGCGGGCGTAGCCGCCGGCATCTTTCGAGGTACGTCAGGGCAGGGCGTTCTGCGTAAGCGCGTACATTAGTATATTTACAGCCATTCGGGCCGCCAGTTCCCGCTTCTCCGGAGAATCGTTATGCACGCGCGGGTCCTCGAGCCCGTCACCGATATCGGACTCGTACGAATAGAATAGCACAAGACGGTCGTCGACGATGATCCCGTACCCGACAGGCCGTTTGCCGTCGTGCTCGTGGATCTTGGGCAAACCCGGCAAGTCATAAAAAACATGATAGATCGGATGAGAATTGGGCAATACCTCGAGTTCCGTCTCGGGAAAGAGCGCTTTCACGAGCTTGCGGAACGACTTGTCCATGCCGTAATTGTCGTCCGCATAAAGGAATCCGCCGTTTTCGAGGTGGCTGCGGAGCGCCTCGACCTCATCGGGCATCAAGCGCACGGTGCCGTGGCCGGTCATGTAAAGAAAGGGGTAGGCCCTCAGATCCTCGTCGGTCGCCCGGAGGACTTTTTCTTCTGCGTGCGTTTGAATGCCCGTCCGCTTCTCGAACTCATTCAGCCAGTTGGGGATAGACGACGGGTCGGAGTACCAGTCGCCGCCACCACCGTACTTCAGACGGGCAATGCGGATCCCGTATTCGTCGCTCGGATTGCCTGCCGGCGGGTTCGCGACGAGGCCCGTTGGGATGAACAGCAGGGCCAACGCCATAAAGGCCGATGCGCGGACGATTCGTCGGAGGGTTGTCATGGTTGAATTATAGAAAATTCGTACTCCTAGGGCAATTACCCCTTTCCCAGGGGGAAAGTTTCAAATCGTTTGCGGGGCAAGGATTCTGCCAGTTGCCCGACCGATGGCCGGTGGGGCTGAAAGCCCGCGGCACGTCCCGGGGTTGGATGCGCCGCGGGTGTAAATCGCTTGCGCAAGTCGTTGCTGTGCTATAAGCTTACGCCACACCGATCGACAAAAAGGCCTGTGTATGCTGGTTCTTCTCCTTCTTGCCATTAGTGCTTTCGCGCTCGCCTACCGGTTCTACGGCCGGTTCCTGGATAGAACGTTCAACATTGACTCCCGGCGAGAAACGCCGGCCCACGTCAACTACGACGGCTCCGACTACATGCCTGCACGTACGGCCGTGCTGATGGGACACCATTTCTCATCTATTGCCGGCGCCGGGCCCATCGTCGGGCCGATCATCGCCGTGGCGTTCTTCGGATGGCTGCCGGCGGTAATCTGGATCATCGTGGGATCGATTTTTGTCGGCGGCGTTCATGACTACTCCGCTCTCGTCGTGTCGATCCGGCACAAGGCACGCAGTATCGCACAGGTCGCCAGGGAAATGATGAGCCCGCTGGCGCATAAGCTCTACCTCGCGTTTATCTGGCTTGCAATGGTGTACGTGCTCGTCGCCTTTCTGGATCTGACGGCGGGAACATTCGTGGCGGCGGGAAAGAACGGTGCGAATGTCGGCGGCGGTGTGGCGACCTCGTCGGCTCTCTACATTGGACTCGCGGTCGTGATGGGGTTTCTCGTCTACAGACGAAAGTGGTCGCTGAAGCGTGCGAGTTTCATTTTCGTGCCGCTCGTCTTTTTTGCGATTTACGCGGGGCAGCAAATGCCGATCCCGGTTCCGCCCGCGCTCGCGTACGACAATCCGAAGACGACGTGGACGGTGATCCTTCTCGGATACTGCTTTCTCGCATCGATTGCGCCCGTGTGGGTGCTGCTGCAACCGCGCGACTATCTGTCGTCGTTTCTCCTGCTCGCGTGTGTGATCGGCGGGCTCGGTGGGATACTGATCGGGCGCCCACCTTTGGACACACCTGCGTTTACGGGCTTCAGCACAAACATCGGTTTTCTCTTTCCCGCGCTTTTCATAACGATTGCATGCGGGGCATGCTCCGGTTTTCATTCGATTGTCGCATCAGGAACGACGTCGAAACAGTTGAATAACGAGCGTAACGCGAGGCCGGTCGCGTACGGGTCGATGCTCGTCGAAGGCACACTGGCATTGATCTCGGTAAGCGCGATCGTCGTAGCCGGCGGCGCGCTCGCGGGAGCAAGTCCGACACAGGTGTTTGCAAACGGCATGGGCACCTTCCTTTCGTCGTTCGGCATCCCGGTGGCACTCGGCACGTCGTTTGGTTTGCTCGCGCTCAGCACGTTTCTGCTGACGACGCTCGATACCGGGACGCGAGTCGCGCGCTACATTTTCGAAGAATTCTTTAATGTATGGGGAAAGAAATCTCGCCTGCTCGCGACGACGGCGACGCTCGTTCTTCCGTTGTGGCTCGCTCTCACCGAGTATCGCGATGCCTCGGGACAGGTGATTCCCGTGTGGCGCGCGGTGTGGCCGGTATTCGGCGCTACGAATCAGTTGCTCGGTGCGCTGGCACTTCTTGTCACCGCGGTGTGGCTGCGGCGCACCGGTCGCTCGGTCTGGTTCGCCGTGATTCCGATGATTTTCATGTTCGGTGTGACGCTCGTCGCGCTGGTGTTTCTCGTCCTTCAGAACGACTTCGCAGTGATCCGATCGATCGCTGCCGTTCTGTTCGTGCTCGCCGTGATTCTGATTGTTGAAGCGCTTCGCGCGTTTCGCGTAGAGCGTGTGCCGGAGGATCCGCTGGCCGGGGACGGTACGGTAACCGCCGAGGGCTAGTGTCCTGCCTCAGAAGTTCTTGCACCAATGTTGCACCCGCAGCAGCGCGGGTCTTGCCTGCAAGTTTCGCGGCGCGGGTCCTGTCGCTGATTACCCCCACCGTGCTCGCAAAGCTGCGCGGGGCGGGGGGCCCCCATCAGCGCCACCCGCGCAGACCGCAGGCCGGGCGCGTATGGACGTGGGTTGACGGCGAGTTCCGCAGCGCGCCGACCGCCCGCAAACTATGGGTGACGACAACATGTCCCTCGTCAGTGCGCGAGGATGTTTGAGCCCGGAGCCCCCGACCTCACGTGCCACTCCTGCGGAGGACCCGTTGACTTAACCACTTTAGTTTTCTTGTGCTCTCGAAACAAATTCAAGGGAACACAAGAGACATTCAGTGTGTGAGGCTAATTTGGGGATCCAGTAACAAACCGTGGTTTTGTGGACGCCAGGCAGTGGAACATTCTTGCCAATGTGTGCCGTCGCGGAGGGGCCCCAACACGGAATCCTTCACTCCCCGTGAGGCTCCCCCAAGCCGCTAAGTTCCTTGCGCCGCACCAGTTGAAGCGGGCCTGCCCAGTCTAGGCCCGGAAGCCGTTGGCCCCCGGTCGGCACTTAGATGTCCGTATTGTCAAACCGCCGTTGATGTCAGAGACTAAGGAGGGCGGACTGAGGGATCGGTCCGAATTAGATAATGGCAAACCTTGACCTCGAGTACAGCATTGACGATCGGATCGTCGCTTTTGAGAGCCACAAGTGGTTGGGTTGTAGCACGATCGAGTTTTCGGACACTACGGGTTGCGTGGCAGCGCGATCGAGTTTTCGGACACTACGTGGCACACAACTTCCTTGCTTGATTTGATCTCACCGGACAGCACTGGGCATTTATTTCTTCTTCTTTTCTTTTTTCCGTTTTCGTTTTTCCTTTGTATCATGCTGGGCCTTTTTCTGCTGTTCCTTCTTGCCTTTATCTTTTTTTCCCTTATCACCCATTTCTATTTCTCCTTACTTGAAAATGACTTGCGTTGGATCGCGGCTTCGAAAACCCTTGGTACCTGACGGTCAGCCAGACACACCCTTTCTTTTCTCATTCTTGGAGCTTGCCGACGTGGTGACGGCGTATGAACGAATCCTGAGGGTACTTGAGGAGCACGACCGCAAGCGCGGACCGCGCCTGCGCGCACTAGAAAGCCCAGCCGATGTTGACGAGACGTACCGTTGGCAGCGTCGTAGCCACGTCCAGATCCCCTCCGAACAAACGGACTGCGCCGATACCGAGGCTTATTGAGAAACCCTTCTGTTTGCCCAGGAGCCAGCTGTAGGCGATGTCTATTCCGAAACCATAAGCTGTCTCCGAGTCGTTTCTGTCCTCGACGTTGTACACTCCAATGCGCCCTCCGAAGAAGAAGCCCGAGAGAGCGCGCTCTTGTGGATAGAATCTGTAGAACGCATTAATACTCTTGAAACTGTCGTCTTCAAGATCGATGAACGATCCGGCCACGCCGATGGTTCCAGTTGGCCCGATTTTGCGCTCGTATTCGAGGTTCCACCAGGTGAACATGTCGAGGATTGGATTGGTCGAGAGGACGTTGTTCTTTTCGACGTTGGCGATTCCATCATCTTCCTCGGCCATTCCGACTGAAGGAGCGATGGCCACTGACAACGCGATGAGTCCGGCAATGGCCAAGATCAGTGGGCGAGTCTTCAAAAACCGTCTTTCGGGTCCGTGATAACCGCGATATATACGCTTAGGTGGGTGTCTTGTGACACGCATTTAGCGCCTCCACAGTCGGCAACTCCACTCCCGTTCAAGCGAGAAACTGAAGTAAGGTTTGCTTACCGAGCGTACCACAATTGAGCGGCGCCGCACATAGTGATCACTTTACGGATCGGGCAGGGTCAAACTTCTGCGCGCTGAAGGACGACTTTAATTGGCCCAAAAACGGGGCTATTTACGTCTCCGCTTCCTCGGTCGGTTCCCCTCTAACGGGAAGTTGCATTGAGGATTATAGTTGCGAAAAGTCGACTAGGCTGGGAGGACCCGCACTCCAACAGCTGGCGTCTTGGTCCCTGGGTTGCTCCGTCATTCTCACGCGGGTGGCGCCGATGGGGGCACCCCCGCCGCGCGCAGCTTTGCGAGCACGGTGGGGGTAATCGGCGACAGGACCCGCGCCTGGAAACTCGCGGGCAGAGCAATAAGTCGGGCTCATGCCTTCCTCAGGTACAACGTCGCGCAAACGCCGGCGCCGTTTTGCAGGTTCACCAGTTCAACATCCCCGCCCATCTCACGCGACAGTCGCCGGCAGATTGCGAGACCCAGTCCCGTCCCGGTTGTTTTTGTAGAAAAGTACGGTTCGAAGAGGCGCTCCTTCACGTCATCGCTCAAGCCCGGCCCCGTATCGCGAAACGAAATCGCCACCATCGACCGGCCGTTCTCGGAAACTTCGTCACACCGGACGTGCAGCTCGCCACCCTTTGACATTGCTTCCATCGCATTTTCAACGAGGTTCGTACAGATCTTTCGAAGCGCTTCTGGATCGAGCACGGCCGCGTAGTCTTGCGACGCTGTCTCGAACGAGATATTGACACCCTCGGCATTCTGTCTGTACGGAGCGATGATCGCCTTGACGCTCGTCACGACCGGATGGGGCGCGACGTCGAGTTCCTGCGAACGCCCAAAGCTCGAGAACTCGCTTGCGATCCGGCGTAACACGTCCACCTGGCGAATGATTGTGTCCGTACTCTCTTTGAAAATCTTGTCGAAGTTTTTCGCGTTCTCCGCGTGCGCTTTGACCATAAATTGCGCCGACAATTTGATCGGAGTCAGTGGGTTCTTGATTTCATGGGCGATCTGCCGCGCCATCTCCACCCACGCGGAGAGCTTCTTCGAATTGATGAGTTCGGTGAGGTCCTCAAACACGTACACGGTTCCGATATACTGGTCGTCACCCGTCAGTCGTGTCTGCATGTACTTGATCGTCCGCTTCTCGCCGTCCGTGACAATATCGACCTCCGACGAAACGAAGCGCACGTCACCGCCTGATCCTTTCTCTATCAGAGTGAAGAACTGCTCCGCAACACCTTTGCCCACCAGCTCGTCGGTCGAGAACCCGATAACATCCCGGTTCTCAATGCCAAGAATACGTTCGGCGGACTCGTTAACCGCAACGATACGATTGTCCGCATCCGTGCTGATCACACCGGTGGCGATATTCGCCAGAATCACTTCGAGGTAGCGTCGTCGTTCTTCGAGGGCCGTCAGCGAGTGCGCGAGCTTGTCGGTCATTTCGTTGAACGCCGCGACCACCGTGCCGATCTCGTCATGCCGCATCGCTGGCAGACGGAATGAAAGATCGCCCTGCGCGATGCGCTGAGTTCCCTCGAGCAACCCTTTCAACGGTTCGAAAATACCACGCGCGAGCAGGAGCCCGAGACCCAGTGTGGCGGCAGCAAGCAGCGCAAAAACGCTGAGCACGACCGACGTCGCCTTCTGTACCTGAACATTCAACGATTCGGGTTTGAAAAGAAGAGGCAGTCCGATCGCCGCGCTTTCGGCCGGGCGCGAGCTCGGCGTCGGCAGGTAGGCCACCTCGTATCGGTACGCACCGGCGTTCTCCGTCGTAACGGACTGGCTCACTTCCATGAGGGATACGGTGACGAACGATTTCGAGTCCATCAACGCGCTGATGAACCCCCCGGTCAGAAGTCCCTCGCGAGAAGATGCGATGAGTTGGCCGCCGTCGTAGATATTCACGTCCGCGCCGACCTGGTCGGCGATCTCGGCGAGCAGTTCGCCGTCGAGCTCGCGTGCGTAGTAGACAACGAATGTCTGAATGTTGTCGCCGATCCGCAGCGTCAGCGGATGGCTGAAAATACCGATGTACGGAACCCCGTTCTGCTGATGCACGAACACGCGCTCCGCAGAAAACGTTTCGACCATCAGGCGCCATCGGTCGAGTTCTACGACATCCGTGCTGTCGGCATCCTCGCCTCCCCATACCTCGGAGACGAGCACAACGCGAACGAGACGCCCTGTGTTTTTATCCAGCCGGGCGGACGCGTCTCCCTCCAGAAGCTTCTGCACGTCGGTATGATCGAAAAGGTAGTTCAGCTCCCCGACCAGCAGGTTATCGAGAGATTTACTCGCGCTGTAGACTTTGTTCAGCGCTTCTTTGCGATTCTCCTGAACGAAACGCTCCTCGATCAACTGAACCGCGAACACACCGAGAAAGACGGCAGGAAGCAGCGCGATGAGAAGAAAAG
Source organism: bacterium (assembly GCA_027296025.1). Taxonomy (GTDB): domain Bacteria; phylum Krumholzibacteriota; class Krumholzibacteriia; order WVZY01; family WVZY01; genus JAPUJU01. Next base: position 1,476 of record JAPUJU010000271.1, on the reverse strand, counting down.
ACCCGAGCAGTTTCTGCTGGAATCCGAACTGCCGGCCCGGCGTCAGTGTCGGCAGCACCGCCTGTAGAAGCGTGAGGCTTTTCAGGAGAATTATCAGAATGATGATGGCAACCGCGAAAAGGAAATAGAGCGAGAGAATCGTCGACCAGCGGAGCAGGTGCTGCATCAACTGCGGCACGCGAAAACCCGCTAACAGATACGAACCTGCTTCTGTTTCCCGGAGGAGAAAACGGTAGCTCGGACCACTCGTTTGCAAAGTCGGCCACTCGAGTTCCGTCGCTTTCGCTATGTCTCCCTCGCCTACCACGAACCCGACGGGCAATACATCAGACGACGTTTCCATTACCCGCGTCCGATGAAGCCGCGCGAGGAGAATCGCCTCCGTCTCTTCCTGTCTCGGGGAGATCCCCCCCTGCTGCACGTTGCGCAACACTTCCGGCGTGCGCGGTCCCGTCCGCGCGGCCCAGGCCAGGTTCTGGAAGAAGAACGGGATGTCGACGACAATTTTCCCGATCGAACGTCGCCGGAGGCCGTCCTTCCCGGTCACATGATCACTGATGTTCACGATTCCGCGGTAGAACCGCACAGTCCCCTGCGGTGTGTTCGTGGTGAGGTCCAGCACAACCCACTCCTGCAACGATGATGTTTCCATCCGTTCACCATGGCCAGCAAGGCGCACCCGGTACGGCATGTCGACGGAGAACTGGCTCAGCGCGCTGTCCGCCTCATCGAACACATACACAGCGCTGGTGTAGCCGAGAAGACTCAGCGAACTCCCCGCCCACAACTCAAACGCGAGGCGGTCGAGGTTTGGTCCGGGCGAGCCGGTGATGGTGCGGCGGATCGTATTATCTTTGGAGAACGCTTCGAGAACATCTTCGAGGATAAATACCTTCCAGTTGTCCGACGGATGGGTGATCTCCGTGACTTTCTCCTGGATAAATGACTTTCGAAGTTCCTGGTACTCACTATTGAGAAATACGTACGCGGCCGTTGACACGATGATGACGAACCCGAAAGCGACAAATACCGTTGATACAAGATCCTCACGCTGAACGATGCGCGGCGCAAGCGCCGCGAACAGGAGCAGCATGAGGCAAATGAATGCCGATCCCCATCCCAGGAAAAGTGAAATCAGGAGGATGAACACCGACGCAAGAATCGCTGAACGGCTCGCAAACCGGACACCCCGGAACCGATGCACGCCCCAGATTACGATAACACCCGCAAGAAAAATCCCTGCGATCATGAGGAAGGTGCTCAGGTGAAGGACCACCACGTGCAACTCCCACCACCGCATCGTTTCACCGAGAAGGTGGGGGTTCGCGTTCACCACGACCGCACCGATGAACTCACGGGCCAGGTGAAAGACACCGACCAGGATCAGCGTCGTTACGAGCGCTTTTGGTACGAGCATCCAGGAAGCCCCCCGTTTGTCCGTCTTGCGCTGGCGAACGGCCGCGTCCCTCGTGATTT
>JAPUJU010000270.1 GCA_027296025.1 bacterium | reverse complement strand
GTCAAGGTGTTTACCCCGTTGCAGTGGTTCCTCCGCCTGCACTGTGCCAGTCCAGGTGCCGCCGGCACCGACCGACCCGCCGAAGAGAAGCATCGGGTTTCAACAGCAGTGCCGGCAACCACGTCAAACCGAAGAGGTCGTTCCGCCCTCAGCAGGCACCGACTTCCAGCGCCGGTGTCCCCACAGATAATGATCGGGGTACCGGCGAACGTACCGTTCGAGAATGCGCGTGAAGCGGCGCGTGACGTCAACCAGTGCGGCGTCACCGGAAAGCGACGGATCCGGCCACAGCGGGGGCTCGAAAATCGCGCGGTGGTGATCGTTGGTTTCGCGAACGATAAACCCCGGGAGTATCGGACACCCGAAGCGCAGGGCGAGAACGGCCGGACCTCGGAGCGTCGATGCGGGACGGCCCAGAAAGTCGACGAAAATCCCGTCCGGTCCCATGTCACGGTCGGCGAGATACGTGACCCCATGGTTCCGTGAAAGAAGCCTCACAATACGACGCATCGACTGGTCGGTAATCACCTGTATCCCTTGATAGCGGCGCGCCTCATTTATAAAGCGATGCGTATGTTCGTTGCTGTGATTCGTGTCTGTGGCATGCACCGAAAAACCGCAACGCGCAGCTACGGCTCCGAGCAGTTCCCAGTTTCCGAAATGTCCCGAGTTGAGTATTACGCCCTTTCCGTGCCGGTATGCTTCCTTCAGGTTCTCAATTCCCTCGACCGTTACCATCTCCAACAGGCGGCGTTTGTCGTAGTGTCCGAGTGCGGCGCACTCGACGAGGGAGCGGCCGAGATTCATGTAGGCACTCTGGCCCACGCGAGTCACAGATCGTTCGTCGGCATAATCGAACGCTCGTTTGATATTTTCGGCGGCCACGCGCCGCCGGAAACCGAACATCCGGTACGCCGCCCACCCAACACCGGCACCCACCCGGCGAAGAAGGTTCAGTGGAAGCACGCGCGTCGCAAGAGAAAGTCCCTGAACGACACGATACTCCGCCTGATACTGGATGCGCTTTTTCAGTGGTCGAGTCATATCAGGTCACCAACGCGATAGGCGAGCCCGCCGTCGTCACGATTTGCAAGCCCCGCGACCTCCAGCTCGAGCAATGCACACTGAACCTGCGATACCGTCAGTTTCACGTGGTCGACGATCGAGTCCACATCGATGGGTGCTCCGCCTAGCGTTTCGAAAACGGCGCGCGCCTCGGAAGACAAATCGGCTTCCGCTCGGCGCGGCGCGATGAGAGGTTCGGCCGTGCGTTCGATCGTTGCCCTTCGAAGCAACGGCACGGCTTCCAGAATATCACCGACACCCTCTATCGGCATGGCACCCGATTTCAACAGGGAGTTGACACCCTGCGATCGCGCGTCTCCGGGAAACCCCGGAACGGCACCGACGTCCCTCCCCTGTTCGAGCGCCCATTTCGCCGTGATCAAGGCACCGCTTCGATTCGCGGCTTCCACAACAACAACCATGTGTGAGAGCGCGCTGATCAACCGGTTGCGCATGGGGAAGACGTGTTTCAGCGCGGGCGTTCCCATCAGTTGCTCGCTGATAACACACCCGCGTTCCGCGATGGTCTCCATCAGTTCACCGTTCTCAGGGGGATACGCCACATCGAGCCCCGTCCCGACGACAGCCACGGTGGCTCCCCGGCCGTCGAGAGCGCCGAGGTGCGCGGCCGTGTCGATCCCGCGGGCGAGACCGCTCACTACGGAAATTTTCTCCGCGACGATATCGCGTGCGAGCTTTCGCGTGAACGCGAACCCCCTTCCCGTGGCGCGCCGCGTTCCGACAACCGCGACACCTCGGGTTTCGAGCGCGGTTGTCCGCCCGTCGTAGAAAACGATCGGAGGGGCATCGGGTATCTCCCTGAAGTATTCAGGGTAGGCCGTATCGAGGAATGTCAGTACTCCCACACGCCGCCTCTCGATCGCTTCGATCTGGCGGTCGAACCACTTCCAGTTGATCCTCCCCACCGGCACTCCCGTCTCGATCGAAAGTTGCCTCCGCCCCGCGTCGCTCTGGAGCTTCCGAAAAACCCCCTCCGCATCGCGTGGCATTCGGAAACACATCTCCGCCGTCACACCTTCCGCCAACCGTAACGCGATCAGCGGTTCATAGTTCCGCACCACATCCACCACCCCCGGTTTTCTGTTATGAGGCTTTCAGTTCATCTTTCAGCAACCCCGACAATTCAACGAGCCCCATGTTCGCCACCGACGAGATCGCGACTGTTTTCGAATGCAGATTCTTAAGCTCTCCAGGAACTCTATCAACACCTCCTTCCAGAAGATCACATTTTGTCAGCGCAAGCACGCTCGGTAGTTCCAGGAGGCGCGGATCGTACCGCAGCAGCTCGTTGCGCAACGTGTGATAGCTCGTCTTGGGATCCGGTTGACTGACATCGATGAGAAAAACCAGAACGCGGCAGCGTTCCACGTGACGCAGAAACTCTTTTCCCATCCCTTTGCCCTCGTGTGCGCCCTCGATAAGACCCGGTATGTCTACCATCACAAACGATTCGAAATCGTCGACCCGAACTATCCCGAGCACCGGTGTCTTTGTAGTGAACGGATACGCTGCGACCTTCGGGTGGGCAGCGCTCAGCACACCCAGCAACGTCGACTTGCCTGCGTTCGGCTCACCGACAAGTCCCACATCGGCAATCAGCTTCAAAGTCAACTCGAATTTGCCATGTTCTCCGTCCTGGCCCGGCGTTGACCTTCTCGGCGCCTGGTTTCGGGCACTCTTGAACCGCTCATTGCCGCGCCCCCCCCTGCCGCCCTTCGCCAGAACAAACCGCTCGCCAGGCCGAACGAGGTCGGCAAGCACCTCGCCGGTCTCGAATTTACGA
>JAPUJU010000027.1 GCA_027296025.1 bacterium | reverse complement strand
GATTTCGATCGTCGCGCTGATCGCTCTGCTCGCCCGCCTGAGCCTGCTGCCCGCTGCGTCTGCCTTTCAGGATATGCATTTCAACCTGATTCTGATCGTTCGAACGTCTGCAAGCTATCTCGTGCGAATGGTCTTTCCAATTCATGGATCGTACCTCGTGACGCACGCCGGTCCGGCGGTCAGGTTTCTTTACCAGGTTGCGACAGAGATGCGGGTGCTCACGTTCCTGTGTATTCTTTCCTACAGCGTGTTCGGTTTCATTTTCGGCAACACGACGATCCGATTCTTTATCACATGGACGTACATTACCGTTCTACCATTTTGCTTTTTCCAGTTTCCGGGGGACTGGTTGAACATCCGGTACCTGTATCTCGTTTCAATCGGTTTCATCATGTTGCTTGCCTCGGCCACCGATCTTGCTTCGAGGCTGCTCTACGAGAAGGCGTGGCGGCGTTTTCTGCCGTATGCTCTGCCGCTGGTCTTCGTAATGCTCTCGCACTTTATCATCCGGCATCTGGATGAAAGCTACGAACGGGCCTCCCGGACGTCAAACGTCCAAGAGATGAAAACGGAGCTGGAGGACTATCAGAGCCGCTTCGGGCGATAGCGCCCTTTCGAACGGCCCGTAACCCGCGGGGGGCAGTCTGTAAGAAAACTGTAGTGGTTCGATTTTGCTGGCCAGCTTGATGGGGGATGCGGTAGTCTTCTCCCAAATGTTTCGCAACATGTTTGCGGCAGTTCCAAAGGCCTGGGCGGTCAACGGAGCTGGGCGGGTTGGGTCCCGCCGCACTTGGGGTACGCCCATATAGGAGGTGATCCAGTGAGTACTGACAGATGCGGCTTAGTGGAGGTGGCGTCCCTGTAGCAGGGGGCCTCCCGAAGCATGTGGCTGTCGAGGAGTCGCCCCGCAAGGGGTACCCAACGCCACCAGGAACTGAGCTTATCGAGGCTCGGCCATCGAGGCCGGGCCTCGTTTTTATTTCTTCGCTGTTGGAGGAGTGAAAAGAACTGGCGCTAGAGGATGCAGCGGACGTGAACACCCGAGAGGTTTTCCAGTTGTTCCATCAACCTTAGTTCAATAACGCCTTTGAAAACACAGTGGCCGTCCTCGAGACGCGAACTTGTTTCACGCAGAAGTCTTTTTACGGCTGCAATCGCACGGCCGTCTATGGACGCGACCTTCACCTCGACCTGGAGGTTCGTGCCGAAAAGTTTATTCTCGACGGCGTGCAGGAGTTCGTCGAGCCCGAGCTTCTTCGCAGCGGAAATAAAGAGCGCGGACGGATAGCGAATTCGAAGCCCATCAAGCGTCTCATCGTCGAGCTCATCGATCTTGTTGAACACGTAGCAGATGTCCTGGTCGTCACCTCGTATCATCTGGAGCGTTTTGTCGGCGACCTCCATCTGCTCGGTGAATCCCGGATGGGACACGTCGACAATGTGGAGACACAGGTCCGAGTTTTCGATGTCACTGAGCGTGGCCTTGAAACTTTCAATGAGATGATGCGGTAGTTTCCGGATAAAACCGACCGTGTCGACAACAAGAATTTGGGCGCGACTGGCGGTTTCGACTTTTCGCGTGAGCGTATCGAGCGTCGCAAATAACCGGTTCTCAGCGAGCGTTCCTGCACCGGTCAGTGAGTTCATGAGAGTCGACTTGCCCGTGTTGGTGTACCCGACGAGGGCGACGACCGGGATGCCGTTGCGGGATTTGCGTAATGTGTCTCTTCGGCGTTCGAACGTCTTCAACTGCTTCTTGAGGCGACTGATGCGTTCCCGTATGCGCCGGCGGTCGACTTCGAGCTGCGTTTCACCCGGCCCACGCGTACCGATACCACCCTGTTGGCGAGAAAGGTGGTCCCACAACTTGCGAAGGCGCGGAAGCGTGTACTCGAGCTGGGCGAGTTCGACCTGGGTCTTCGCCTGCTGGGATTTCGCGTGCCGTGCGAATATGTCGAGGATGAGTTCGGTTCGATCGATGACATTGACGCCCAGGATTTTTTCGAGGTTTCGCGCCTGGGCGGGTGAAAGATCACTGTCGAAAATCACCAGATTGACGTCGAGCCGCTTGCATTCTTCCTTGAGTTCTTGCGCTTTGCCCGCCCCGATGAACGTCGCCCCGTCGATTCGCGTCCGCCCCTGTATCGATTTGCCGGCTACAATTGCCCCGGCCGTCGTGGCAAGCTGGCCGAGCTCGTCGATGTGCTCCTGATCACGGGCGATCGGACTCTTTGGCAGGCTGACGCCGACCAGCCAGACCCGCTCCACGAGCTTCTCCTGCGGGGCGTCTTGCCACGCTTTCTTCACTTAGATGCTTCCTCCTGCAGATCCGCCTCCTCTTTGTGCGGCGTCGCGCCGCTCTCCAACCCCGATATCGGGGTCTCCGTCTTTAATATTAACAAATTTCAGGCCAGCGAGTTGCGAAAACCGTCCGGTGGCAGCCTATTTCGAGCCGATTGGAGGGGCCGGCGGCCATGGTTAGTGTCCCGAGGCGGGCGCCAGACGCCAACCATAGCCTTGAAAGCACACCTCGGGGTGTGGTATAATACCCGCGTTGCTGCCGTCACATCCTGCAGGCTGGCAACGTTGAACCGTCACGCCCGAGGGGTGCGTCGGTTGCTGTCGCGTTTTATTCGTACCGGGGGGGCGCCTTGCGCCGACCGTCCGCATGGATTCGCTCTATCGCGCTTTTTGCGGCCACCTTCGTGGCCGTAGCGCTCTACCCTTCTGCCTCCCACGGCGCCGATCTCAATGATATTTACTGGATTCCCGACAGAAACCTCCTCGGGTCCGGCGCTTTTGTCGATGCCGTTGTGATAGCGGCCCCGGATATTTTCTACGGTGGGAGCTTCCAAGTTCGCAATACTGACTTTCGCGATTGCGTTCATTGGGACGGTGCGAAATGGGAGAGCCTCGGAGGCACCGTCGGTACCCGGCAGATGGGAATGGTTCATGTGATAGCCCGTTCCGGCAACGATCTTTATGTCGGTGGGATGTTCGACCAGCTCGCCACGATCATTCCCGCGGGCAATATCGGGAAATGGGACGGGGCAAACTGGGATGCGATGAACCTCGGCACGGACCGCGCGGTCCGCGCGATTACGATCGCGCCGAACGGTGACGTCTATGCGGGGGGAGAGTTCACGAGCGCCGGCGGTGTGCCCAACACACGCGGAATTGCCCGGTGGGATGGCTCACAATGGCACTCCGTCGGTGGGAGCGTCAACAATCACGTTAATGCGATTCTGATCGATGGAGACAACATCTACGTCGGCGGCCGGTTCAGCCAGGCGGGCGGAAAGGACATTGCTTTTCTCGCGCGTTTCGACGGCACCGAATGGTCTGCTGTAGGCTCCGGAGTCGACAACTTCGTGAACACGTTTTCAAAACGAGGCAACCGACTGATTGTGGGCGGTGGTTTCAGGATGGCGGGCGAATGGGATGCTCGCGGAATCGCGACATGGAACGGCACCAGATGGAAACCCCTCGGCGACGGTATCTCCGGACCGGGGTTGGCCCTCGTTCGCGCCATCGCCTATGACGAGGATTACATTTACGCGGGCGGATACTTCCAACAGGCGGGCGGGCAGCCAGCGAACTATATCGCCCGCTGGGACGGCGAGGAGTGGACGGCCATGGGGAGCGGCCTCAGCAACACCGTGAAGCACCTCCTCATGGACGGCGATGAATTGATCGTGACCGGCGAGTTTACCGGGCCTATGGGAGCCGGTCTTAAACGCTCGAATTTTATAGCCAGGTGGGTCCAGCCGTACGTCGTGTTTCGTGAATTTCTCGGCGCGGAGACGGAAACAGAGGACGGCTTCGGGCTGACGTGGAAGGTGCGGCTCAACGGCAAGGTAGACGGGTTCAATGTCTATCGCAAAGCTGCCGACGAAAGCACACCGACCCTGGTCGGTAACATGCTCGCTGCCGGCGCCCGGAGTTTCGTGGACACCGGATACGATGGAGGAAAAACCTATACGTACACCCTGGCCGCGGTTAAGCGAAGCGGTGCAGAAATTCTCGCCGAGGAAGACGTGATGTTCGAGTCTCCTGCAGCATCCGTATCCTACCCGTTCGGACTTTCCCAGAATTATCCAAACCCGTTCAACCCGCGGACGACGATCGAGTTTACGCTCCCCGAAGAGTCGCACGTCGAGCTCGTCGTGTTCGATGTGCGGGGCAATCAGGTGAAAAGACTTCTCGACGAGGTACGCCCCAGCGGGATCAACATGACGGACTGGAACGGCACCAACGAAGCCGGCGCCGGCGTACCGACGGGCATCTACTTCTACCGCATGACGTGGGGATCGACAGTCGAGACCCGCAAAATGATCCTCATGAAATAGACCCGCTATTTCCCAAGGTCGCCATTCCTCAGTCTCTATTTCAGGAGAATCAATCGCTTGGTGAGAAATTTCTTTTCGATCTGCAGCTTCACGTAGTACACGCCGCTGGCTACCGGGTTTCCAGATTCATCAACGGCGTTCCACTGAGCCCGATAGGACCCGGCACCCACCCGGTTGTCCTCGAGCACCGTGACGAGCCGCCCCGCGACGTTGTATATCTTCACACTCGTTCGTAACGCTTCGTCGGTTCGCAGTCGCGTGCCGTCCTCCTTTTCGACGAACGACGGGACGTCGTAAATGATCGTCGTCGATTGGCGGAATGGGTTGGGTGACCCGCTGAGCAGGTCGAGCGTCAAGCGGCCCGGCGTCTTCCAATAGGTCATAGCATCCGTCTGGGTCACTGCGTCTGTCGCACCGGCTCCCGGCCTGAGCACCGCTTCAAAAAACTCGCCGGTATCGAGTCGTCCCTTGATTGTGATTCGTTCGTTTTTCTTCAGGATTTTTCGCGCATTCTCGCCACGAATCACGAGCTGGTATTCGCCCGGCCTCGTTTCGCGCTTGGCAAAAGAGCTCGCATCCATTCCGCTGATGTACGAAATTTGATCCGCGGTCACGGGATCATCACCTAGGGCTTCGATATGAATTACGATCGCCGGCTCACTCTCCTCGGTCGACCGATACTGGCCCCACAAAACGCGTGGCTTGACGGACACGATCGGAGGAATGAATCGGTTGTCCCCGTCGCCGAGGTACGTTTGAAAGGCGTTCGCCAGTGCTCTATCAATCACATCCCTGTCGGGTGCGCTGACCAGTGCTATGTTGATTCGAAGTTCGTCCCCCGGCTCGAGGATCTTGCGCGGCTGGGTCATACCGTACAGCCCGGCGTACTCGGGCACGTACACATGTTCTCGGTCTACGCGCCTTGCCGGCGCAATGTACGGCGAGATCGGTCCAAGCTTTTTTATGTTCTCGAATTGGATACGCTGAAGTAGCATTTGCGAGGTGTCGGTGCCTGCTCGGTAGCCGGTCAGCCAGTCGACGTGCTCTCCGTCCGCGGCGGGCAACAACAGAATGGCCACGCTGGCGCCATCCCGTTCGTTGGCAATGAGCACACGCCCGCGTGCGGACACCTCGTTGCCCGAAGTACTCGATTCAATGTCACGGTCGGAAAAGAGAAAGGGTCCATTCTTAAAAAAGTTGACGCCTGTACGTACGTTGCGTAACGGGTAAGGGCCCGTATTGCGCACCCAGATGCTCAGCATGATCACGCCGTCAATATTCGGCAACGACCACGCATAGGCTTCCTGGTGAAAAGAAAGCCGCCGGTCGCCGTCATCAAACTCGTACTCGGAGACCCACATCTCATCGCCGATGGCTGCAAAGTCTTCGTCGATGCGCCCATCGTTGTCGTTGTCGACCCCGTCGAGTCGATCTTCGTCGATCCGGTCGTCGCGATCATCGTCAGGCTGCAGCGACGGTGCGCGAAAACCGCCGGTCGCCCCCTCGAAGGACCTGAGCTGCAGAGAGGACCTCATGTCGTTCTCGCGTACCGTATTGACGAACTCGACTACGGATCCGCCGGCATCCTCTGCGATCACAAACACGCCGCCGCGGGAGAGAAGCGTGCGTCCGTCACCCCAGACAGGCGTCAAGCCGATCCAGCGACCATCCCTCGTGAGCTCGAGCTTGACCTTGCCCGGTCCGATGGAAACGCCACCGCCGGCCTTCGTTCCGAAGTCATCTATCTGCGCGAGCGTCGGGTTCACCGCTGCTGCTATCACACAGCAAACCGCAACGAACCGCGCGTGACATTTGGCTATTTCGTGGGTTTTCATCTTCATGCCTGGTGTCAGTCCACTTGGCGGGAGCAAACGGTGAACGGCCGCCAGAGGTGGCTGGCCAAATGCATCAGAGCTGTGGGTGCACACGATGTTTCCATTAGTTGGATAAGAAAAAACTCAAGCTTTCCAGCGCCACGGCAAGGTTCACGTTGCGGAGCCCCACGTTATCGGGCACGTTGAGCTTGCGCGGCGCGAAGTTCATGATCGCTTTCACGCCCAGCCCGACAACAAGATCGACAATCTCCTGCGCGGACTCAGACGGTGTTGCAACGACGGCGATGTCCACCGGGATGCGTTTCAGACGTGATTCGGCCTCCTCGATGGGTCGGATCTCCACGTCCTGCCACTTCTTTCCCACCTTCAACGGATCGACTTCGAAGACATGGCGGAAATAGAACCCGTCTTCGCGAAAACCTTCGTGAAAAAAGAGTGCGTGCCCGAGGCTTCCCGCGCCGAAGAGGGCCACACTCCACTGGCGATGCAGCCCCATAATTTTCTCTATGGCGGTTTTCAGTTCGCTGACTTGATAACCAAGCCCTCGCGTGCCGAAGTTGCCGAAATACGACAGATCCTTGCGCACTTGCGCCGATGTCACGCCACAAAGCTCGGCGAGCTTGGCGGATGACACGGTTGATGCCGAATTCGTTTCGAGGTTTCGGAGTATGCGGCAGTAACTCGACAACCGCCGAACTGTGAAGTCCGAGATCCTGTCCAGAAACGGAGACGCCACTCCCCGCGAGTCGTCACTTCTGGGGCTACGAAACTTGCGCTGCACCCAATTCTCCTTCCTGGTTGCTCTGGCGCCGGATTGGGTTTACGGCGCCGCCCGCTCGTCGTCTATTCAGATGAGTTTTCGTCTTCCCGTGCCAGGTGGGCAACATCCGTCACAATGTCTTCCTCATCCACGTTGATCAGTTTGACTCCCTGCGTCGCGCGACCTAGAACCGAAATCTGCTCGATAGGACATCGGATCACAATTCCTTTTCGGGTGATGATCATGATGTCATCGTTTTCGTGGACTTCCTTGATCGCAACGACTTTGCCGTTTCTCTCCGTTGTTCGAATATTGATGACGCCTTTTCCGGCACGGTGCTTGGTCGCGTAATCTTCGAGGGCCGACCGCTTGCCGTAACCGTTCTCCGTAACGGTCAACAGCGTGGCGCCCTTCTGGACCACAACCATTCCGACGACCTCGTCGTCTTCATCCACCTTGACACCACGCACGCCCGCAGCCGTTCGGCCCATGCACCGTACATCGGACTCATGAAAGCGAATGGCGCGCCCGCCACGCTTGGCGAGTACGACGTCCTGTTCACCGTTCGTTATCGCGGCGGCAATCAGCGTGTCGTCGCCCCTGAGCGTCTGCGAAATAATTCCACCACGCCTCGGGCGCTTGTAGAGGCTCAATTGCGACTTCTTGATCATGCCTCTCTTTGTCGCCGTGATGAGGTACTTGTCTTCGGCGAACTCGTCGACGTTTACGCGTCCGGTGATCCGTTCACCTTCCGCGAGGCCGAGCAGGTTTACGATCGCCCGGCCTCGTGCGGTACGGCCGGCGACCGGGATGTGATGCACCTTGAGCCAGTGGCAACGTCCACGGTCCGTGAAGAACAGGATGTAGCTGTGCGTCGACGCGATGAAGATGTGCTCGACGAAGTCCTCATCGCGCACCTTGATCCCCGTCGCCCCACGGCCACCGCGCCGCTGCTGCCGGTACGAATCCAGCGGGAGGCGCTTGAGGTAACCATTGTGACTGATGGTGATCACCATGTCCTCGACAGCGATCAGGTCCTCTGCCTCGAACGAGGTCGCCGCCTGCGCCACAATTTCGGTCCTGCGCTCGTCGCCGTACTTCTCCTTGACCTCGAGAAGTTCCGTCATGATGATTTTCACGACCTTTTCGCGGTCCCCGAGGATCGCTTTGAGCTCCGCGATCGTCACGACGATCGCCTGGTACTCATTCTCGATTTTCTCGCGCTCGAGACCGGTCAGCCTCTGCAGCCGCATGTCGAGAATCGCCTGCGCCTGTATCTCGCTCAGGTTGAAGTTTTTCATCAAGCCCATGCGCGCCGTTTCCGGCGTATCGGAAGCGCGAATCAGCTTCACGATTTCATCGATATGGTCGAGAGCGATCCGGAAGCCTTCGAGGATGTGCGCACGCTCTTCTGCCTTGCGCAGTTCGTACGTCGTGCGCCGGACCACCACGTCCTCGCGATGAGCAAGAAATTTGTCGATCATCTGGCGCAGCGACAGAACGACCGGACGATTGTCGACCAGCGCGAGCTGGATGATCCCGAACGTCACTTGCATCGGCGTGTGTTTGTAGAGCAGATTTTCCACGACACGCGTATCGGCGTCGCGCTTGAGAATAATGACGAGGCGCATCCCGTCGCGGTCAGATTCATCGCGAATATCCGCGATGCCAGCGATCGTGCCGGACTTGACGAGGTCCGCGATACGTTCGGCGAGCGTCGCCTTGTTGACCTGGTAGGGAAGTTCGGTGATGACGATCGCCTCGCGATCGTTCTTCATCTCTTCGACGACAGAGCGCGAACGAATGACGATGCGTCCTCGGCCCGTCCTGTAGGCGTCGATGATTCCCTGCCTGCCGAGAATGATGCCGTGGGTCGGAAAGTCCGGCCCCAATACGTACTTGAACAGGTCGTCGTCGGGAAGATCCGGGTTTTTGAGAACGGCCACGCAGCCGTCCACAACTTCTTTGATGTTGTGCGGCGGCACGTTCGTCGCCATACCGACCGCAATACCCGTGGCGCCGTTCACGAGGAGGTTCGGCACTTTTGCCGGTAGAACGAGCGGCATTGTGCGCGAGCCGTCGTAGTTCGGACCGTACTCGACCGTCTTTTTGTCGATGTCGGAGAGCATCTCTTCCGCGAACCGCGTCATCCGCACCTCGGTGTACCGTTCCGCCGCCGCGGGATCACCGTCAACCGAACCAAAGTTGCCCTGGCCGTCGATCAGCGGGTACCGTAATGAGAACGGCTGCGCCATGCGAACCATCGTGTCATAGGCCGCGGCGGTCCCGTGCGGGTGGTAGTTACCGGTCACGTCGCCGGTGACCTTCGCCGATTTGCGATAGGGCCGCGCGTGCGTCAGGTTCAGATCGTTCATCGCGGTCAAGATGCGGCGGTGAACCGGCTTCAACCCATCTCGAACATCGGGCAGTGCGCGTGAAATGATGACGCTCATCGAGTAGTCGAGATACGACGTGCGCATCTCGTCTTCAAGCTGAACGGGCACGACTCTCCCGCGGTCAGTTGCCATTCGTTTCTCCCAGTCTTTTTACGTAAGGATCAGTCGGATCCGCCTAGATATCCAGGTTCTTGACCTTGAGCGCGTTTTCCTGAATGAACTCCCGCCGTGGTTCGACTTCGTCCCCCATGAGAACGGTGAATATGCGATCCGCTTCGATGACATCTTCGATGACCACCTGCAGGATGGTTCGCGAGTCGGGCTCCATCGTTGTCTCCCACAGTTGTTCGGGATTCATCTCACCCAAACCTTTGTAACGCTGGATGTAGACCCCGTCGCCACCACCCCAGTCCGTCAAAATCTGATCTTTTTCCGAGTCGTTGTACGCGTACGTTTCCTTCTTGCCTTTTTTCAATCGGTACAAAGGCGGTTGGGCGATAAAAACGTAACCAAGTTCGATCAGTTCCTTGAACTTGCGATAGAACAGAGTCAAAAGCAGCGTTCGGATGTGTGCGCCGTCGACGTCCGCATCCGTCATCAGAATGATTTTCTTGTAGCGAACCTTGCTGGCATCGAACTCGGTGCCTACACCGGTTCCGAGCGCCATGATAATCGCTTTGATTTCTTCATTCGAGAAAATCCTGTCCACACGGGCTTTCTCGACGTTTAGAATTTTTCCGCGCAGCGGGAGAATCGCCTGGAATTCCCGGTTGCGGGCCTGCTTCGCAGAGCCGCCCGCCGAATCACCCTCGACGAGGTAGATCTCGCACTCGTCGGGGTTCGTGTTCGAACAATCGGCAAGTTTCCCGGGTAGCGAGTTTGACTCGAGCGCCGTCTTGCGCCGCGCGAGATCGCGGGCCTTCCGCGCTGCCTCACGTGCGCGGCCGGCGGCGAGGCACTTCTCGATGATCAGTTTGGCTTGCGACGGATTCTCCTCAAGAAATTCCTTGAGTCCGTCGCCAACAATCGCTTCGACGACACCTTTCACGTCGCTGTTGCCCAGCTTCATCTTCGTCTGCCCCTCGAACTGCGGCTCGGGAAGCTTCACGCTGATAATCGCCGTCAATCCTTCCCGGACATCGTCGCCACTGAGGCTTACTTTCTCTTTCTTGAAAAGATTCGCCGTCTGCGCGTAGTTGTTGATGGTGCGCGTCAGCGCCGACTTGAATCCCGAGAGGTGCGTACCGCCTTCGATCGTATTGATGTTGTTGGCGAACGCGAACACCGTCTCGTTGAAACCGTCGTGGAACTGCATCGCAACTTCCACGTCGATACCATCCTTTTCCGTCTTAAAATAAACAGGGTTGTCGTTCAGCGTTTTCTTGTTCTCATTGAGGTAGCGGACGAACTCGACAATACCGCCGTCGAACTCGAAGTCGTGGCGCTTTTCATGCTTGCCGCGCTGATCCACAATCGAAATCTTGAGCCCTCGGTTCAGGAACGCCAGTTCGCGGAGGCGCTGCACCAGGGTTTCGAAGTGGTAGTCGAGCGTCTCGAAGATTACCGGGCTCGGCATGAACGTGACCCGGGTTCCGGTTTCATCGACCGGTCCCTTGTTCTCGAGATCGGCGACTGGATCGCCGTTCTCGTAGCGCTGGAACCAGTGGTGCTCGTCGCGCCAGATATCCACCTCGAGCCACTCGGAGAGACCATTCACCACGGACACACCGACGCCGTGCAGACCACCGGAAACCTTGTACGATGTATCGTCGAACTTTCCACCGGCGTGGAGTGTCGTCATGACGACTTCGACGGCCGGTCGATGCTGCGTCGGGTGCATGTCGACGGGGATGCCGCGACCGTTGTCCGTCACGGCCACGTGACCGTCCGTGTGGATCACAACCTCGATTTCCGTACAGTGTCCCGCCAGCGCTTCGTCGACGCTGTTGTCGACCACCTCGTAGATGAGATGGTGCAAGCCATAGATGTCGGTGCTGCCGATGTACATCGCCGGCCGCTTCCGTACCGCCTCGAGCCCCTTCAACACCTGAATCTTTTTGGCTGTATATTCCTGGGTCATACTGTGCCTTTTACCTTCCGGTGGTTTCATCGCTTCGCCGTGAAGCGGATTCGCTTCAGTTCGACGTCTGGCGCCCTCGCATGCAGCTTCTGAACGATCTCGTTGGCCATAAAATGAAGTTCCTGCATCCACGCCCCGTGCTCGACGTAGACGTGGAGCACGCCTTTATCGATCCCGATCGGTTTCGTCCGAGACGCGATTTCCGGCCCCACGGCCTCCGGCCAAAGCTCCAGAATCTCTCGCTCCTTGAGCTTCCTATCTAAACCTGTGGATTTCAGGACGGCGGGGAGGATGTCGCCGACCCGCGCGAATCGCCTCTGGCTCATACTTAGTAAAGATACGGGTTTCGGAGAGCTTGTGATACAATTATTTTACGTTTTTTTGAAAAATCCGTGCGTGTAACCTGTTGCTATATAAGATGTTGTGGCGACATTGATGCCCTGCAACTACAGAATTATATGGGTCGCGCGATGATTCCTCAGGGCCT
>JAPUJU010000269.1 GCA_027296025.1 bacterium | reverse complement strand
GGAACGCCGCTTTCTGCGCGCCCAACTGAAGCGCCATGCACAGCTATTTAAAGGTGGCCGAATCTCGTCATCGACCATGGAGCTCTCAGGAAGTAAGGAAAGTGCAGCGGCTGCTACAGTCAAGTTGCTCGAAACGGAAATCGATTATGCGACAGTACGGGCACCCTCCGACGGGTGGGTGAGCAAACGGGCGGTTGATGCAGGCCAATATGTGCGCAAAGGTGATCACCTCCTGGCATACGATCGCTTGGCCCAGGTTCGAATTCGCTTTGACGTCGCGGTGCAGGATCTGGTGCAGATTGCGCCTGGAACGGAAGTCGTTCTGGAGTTCCCGGAAATTCCTGCTTCACGGTTGGCCGGAACGGTGTGGGCAGACCGAAGAGCGGCGGGATATTCCACGGCGGCCATTAGGGCAAAGGTGACATCTGTATTTCCGGCCGTCGATGGGAAAACCCGTCTCGGGGTCGTTGAGGCGATCATTCCCAACCCAGATATCCTTCTGAAGTCTAACACTTACGTTGTCGGACACCTGGTCATCGGCCGGGTTGAGAACGCCTGGGTCGTTCCGGTGCGCGCGCTCACGCCGATGCCGGACGGCAAGACAGTTATTTTCCTCGCACCGCCGTTCTCCGACCAAGGGGAGGCGGAAATGCGGGAAGTCACGGTCGGGCTGCGCAACGGCAAGGAGGCGCAAATCCTCGAGGGTCTGGATGAACCCGCTTATGTGGTTGTTGCCGGCAATCGCAGCCTGGTCAGCGGTGAGACGGTGATGGTCATCGCCCGAGAGGGCGGGTTTTAGGCAAGGATTCGATGGACAAGCCGTCTCCACAGCGTCAAGAAAAAAAGCGGTTCAGCCTGCCACGCCTCGCCTTGCGTTTTCCGCACCTGACCATCGTTGTGTCGGTCCTTATGGTAGGCCTCGGCGTATACTCTTTCCTCACAATTCCACAGCGCATGGTCCCCAAGATCCCGACTCCAAATATCGGCGTGGTGACAAAGTTTCCCGGCATGTCGGCCGAAGACATGGAGCGTTATATCACCCGTCCTCTGGAGAAGCGGCTGCAGATCGCCGGCGGTGTCCAGTATGTTCTTGGGGTTTCTCAGGCCGGCTATTCGAAGATCGTTGTCTATTTTCGCTACGACGTCGACCGAGCAAAAAAGCAGCAGGAAATTAAGATCCTGTTGGACGTGGTGGCCAACGAGTTGCCGCGTGCGGGCGCAAATCAGACGGTCCCACGGGTCATCCATGTGGACCGGCAGAACGTGCCACTGATCCAATTCGCCGTGCGTCGCGATGGCTATGACAGGGCGCGTTTGAAAGAGCTCTTCAACAACATCATTCTCACCCAGTTCCAGAAGATCCCCGGGGTGCTTGCGGCGTCGACCTTCGGCGGCCCGGATCGGCAAATGCAAATCGTCGTCGACCGGGACAAGCTCGCTGCCTACAACCTGTCGATCCTCGAAATTCGCAAGGCGATCGATGCTTCGAACTTCGACCGGGGCGGTGGCCCGTTAATCGACGGTGATCGCGAAATTCAGATCCGCATCCCGAACGAGTTTCGCGAAGACACGATACTCGCTCGGCTACCGAAGCTTCCCGTGGGCCGTTTTGGGGACAAGGTCGTCTCCCTCGCCGACGTCGCCGAGGTGCAAGACACCGTGGCGACCCAGTACGGCGACTTCTTCTACAACGGTGAGCCGGCGATCTGGCTTGGCATCCAGGCAGAAGCGACGCGGGATTATCTGAAGATCGCATCGGAAGCCAAGTCTCTCGCGCGTCTTCTCCAGAATGAATATCCCGGGCTGACGTTCGATGTGGTCTTCGACAAGACTTTCTACATGGAACTCAACGACGGAAACGCCATGTTCGAGTTCTTCCTCGCCGTTGTGCTTGCCGGGCTCGTCATGTTGCTGTTCCTCGGGGAAATCAACGCCACCCTAATCGCCGCCGCAATCCTACCGTCCACCGTCGCTTTCGGTTTTTTCGTTATCCACATGCTGGGGTTCCAGAAGGATTTCGGCATCATGATGGGCCTGGTCTTCGTTGTGGGTAAACTTCTCGATGACTCGATCATCGTCGTCGATGTCATCCGGCGGCATATCGAACGGGGCGTGCCACCACGGGACGCCGCGATAAACGGAGCCGAGGAGGTCCAGAACGCGGTGGCGGCGGCGACCTTTACGTTTGTCGTCATGTTGATCCCGATGACGCAAATGACAGGGGATATGGGTTCCGGCTTTCGCAGCATGACGACCCCGATGATCACTTCGGTCATTGCGTCATATCTGATGGCCATGACGCTGACGCCGCTCATGGCAGCTTATCTTTTCAAGCCAACTGATGCGGCGTCTTCCAGGGCCAAGAATGAAAGTTCCGGCGACCTCGAGCTCATGCCTGTGGATGAGCGGCCGCCAGGCAAACTCGGCTGGGTCCTCTATTATTTGTTCCTCCGGCATTTCCACAAATTCGAACTCGGCTTCGCGCGGGTCGTTGATTTTGCCCTCAACTATCGATGGGTAGTCGTCGCGCTGACGGTCAGCTCTCTCCACATCACATTGACATTGTTCGACTATCTCGGCCAAGAGCAGATGCCGCTGACGGACACCTCCTTGGCACTCGGCTATTTGCGGGCAGAGCCCGGCACGAGCTTCGCACGCATGCGCGAGATCGTTACCGAAGTGGAAAGAATCGCGCTCAAACAGGAGCATGTGAAGGACGCGTCGGCACTGACCGGAAAGTCGCCGGTTTGGGGGCAATATTTTACCGGCTACGGCGTCAATCGTGTCAACGAAGCACGATTGATCATGAATATGGTAATTGCGGATGAGCGCGAGAAAACGCTCTGGGAGATCATCGCCGAAATTGAGCGCGAGTCGCGCGCGAAAATACCCGAGCTTCAGGTCCTGTTCTTCCAACCGCAGACCCCGACACCCGTCGCTGCCGCTCGCGCTCCGGTGGAGGTCCTGATCAAAGGTCCGGACCTCGAGCAGGTTTACGCCTATGGGCGCCAGGTACGTGAGATGGCCGACACGCAATCTCGCGGGCTCCATAGCCCTTATCTGGACAAGGTCTATGGGGTGCCA
>JAPUJU010000268.1 GCA_027296025.1 bacterium | reverse complement strand
CGTGAGGCGGGAATCGCACTCAACGATGCACAGCGCCGGTTGGACGTAAAGGTAGCCGAGCTCGGGCAGCGAACGGATCTGGATGATCAGACAAAAACGATCATGACGCGCAATCTGCAGGAAAGTGAGAGTCGCCGATTCGAAGCCATGAAAACGAACATCAATTCGGAACGGGACATGAAAATTCAGCGCACGCAGGAGAGTATGGAATCACATATCCGCCGAATTCGAGGGAACATCAAGACGCTGGCCGCAGTGCTGCCCCCGATTCCGGTTCTGGCAATGGGAGTCGTGATCTTCCTGCGTCGGCGCACCCGCGAGATCGAAGGCGCAGCAGCCGCCAGGAGACTGAAGGGCTAGACGATGAGCGAAACCAGACGAACCGTCACGTTTATCGGGATTGCCGTTGTTCTGGCGTTGCTCTCGGTGCTCACCGCCCCGAAACGGATCACGCCGAACGCGTTCCTCGACCAGGGGGAGTTGTTCTTTCCGGACTTTGAGGACCCGAACGAAGCCACAACCCTTGAGGTCATCGATTTCAATTCGGAAACGGGCTCGGCTGTTCCGTTCAAGGTTACCTTCAGGCGTGGAACGTGGACGATTCCTTCCCACCACAATCATCCGGCCGACGGTAAGGATCGGTTGGCCAAGACCGCTGCCGGCGTCATCGGAATAAGAAAGGATGATTTCAGATCGGATAACATAGCCGACCACAAAGAATGCGGCGTGATCGATCCGCTCGATGAGACGGCTACGAGTTTTGAAGGTCGTGGCCAGCGCGTTACGTTAAAGGACAAACACGATGTTGTCCTCGCTGACTTTATTATCGGAAACGAGGTTGAAGGAAGTGAAGGGTACCGGTTCGTCCGTGTTCCCGGGCAGAAGAGGGTATACGCCGCGAAAATCGACGTCGATATTTCGACGGAGTTTGCCGACTGGATCGAATCGGATCTTCTGCAGGTGACCAGGGACAAGATCGAACGACTTGTTACCAAGGACTACTCGATTGACGAACGTACGGGAAGGCTGATGGAGCGCGGAGATGTGGTCCTTCAAAAAGACGGTGACCGGTGGCGGGCCGGAGATCAACGGGAGAACGAGGAAGTAGACGTGACGACGATGAATCAGCTGCTCGGCGCCCTCGATGACTTGAAAATTGTCGGCATCAGACCCAAACCGAAGGGGTTGACAACGACCCTGACCCGGTCATCGGACAGCCTGCAGGTCAGCACGGCGGATATGCTTTCGCTTCAGAACGCCGGTTACTTCTTTACGCGTGATGGACGTCTCGTGTCCAATGAGGGTGAGCTCCAGGTCGGGACAACGGAAGGGATCGTCTATACCCTGCGCTTCGGAGAGATTGTCTACGGGAGCGGGCTGGCTGTCTCAGCGGGAGCGCGAACGGATGAAGAAGGAGACGCCCCGGGGGAGAATCGCTACCTGTTCATCACGAGCATGTTCGATGCGGCTGCCTTTCCCGAACCGCAGCCTCCAACGAATACGGATTTCCTTGCAAAGGCCGATAGCACGATGACCAACGATGACCTGTCGAACCGGAAGCTCTACAACGAGCACCGGAAGTGGAAAGAAAACCAGAACGGCCGCTCGAATATCTCCACGCGCCTCAATGCGCGCTTCGCCGGCTGGTACTACGTCATCACTGCGGACAGCTTTGACAAGCTGCGGCTCACGCGCAGTGACCTCGTCAAACCCAGCCCCGAGGGTTAGCTGACTTCCAACAGATTCACCAATTTTCAAATTGCCGTCCCACAAAACCCGCGGAAGCGATGAGAAACTATCGGGACCCCGGCGCAGTTGGGACGGCGAGGACGTCTGCGACGTCACGCGAAACGTTGATGTATGTGACGGTACGACAACGACCCCGGCGCACGTCGGGGCATGATTTTCGCAACCCCCGAATCGATGCAACAGAGCAATGATTCATTATCCGATCATTACTCGGCGGGAAGCCCGTAAGAGGTTGCCCGCACTTTCAAACTCCTGCAAGGGGATTCGCGATGAGTAAGATGCTTTCCATGGAAGGTAGAATCGGACGATCCACCTACGTCTGGGTTTCCCTGGGTGTCACGGTGGCTTCCTACGCTGCTTCCTTCATGATTGGTCTTTTATTGGGTATGGTCGGCACCGGCGAAGATGCTGCCGCCCTGGTCGGCGGAGCGGTTGGTTTGATCGCGACGGCTATCGTGGCCTTTGCCGCGGTGAAGCGTCTGCACGATCTCGGACGGCCCGGTGTCCATTACTGGTTGTTCCTGATTCCGCTTTACAACCTCTACCTCGGGTTTGTTCTGCTTTTTCAGAAGGGTGGCGAGGGGCCGAACCAGTTCGGCAATGACCCATGCGCCTCCTGAAGTAATTGATGTGAACAAGCAAAACTGGTGACGGGCGGACCTGGTTCGCCCGTCACTCTTTTTTCTACTTTATATATCCCAGGGAGCGAAGTTGCTCCAGCCGCTCCGTTTGGTCGACGGCCTGCCTGATGCGGTCGTTGCGGGCGTCGAGCCATTCTCTGGTGTCGTGCGAGTCAACGTACCGAACCTCGGACATCGAACGCCATCTCGGTGTCAGCACATCCAGCATCGGTACGCCGTCGAGGTCTTTCCCGAGCCGCACGCCCTTTGCAGCAAGAAGAGTGGGCAGGATATCAAGCACGCCGCCGACTTCATCCAGCGACCCGAGGTCCAGCGGCTCACCATCCAAGACGGACGTGCCGTTGCGAAACGGTCCGCCCGCCGCTATGAAAATACCGGGAGGCGCGTCGAGATGATGCGCCGAGTTGGTTTTGTCGGGCAGGTCGTCCACGTTGAACACCATTCCGGCGTTGATTGTGTGCATGCCGTGATCAGAAGCGATCATGACGGCGGTTCCCTCGGGTGCCGCCCGGACGATCTCGCCGATGACCCGGTCCGTGTATGCATAATAGTTGTCGATCAGCGCGGAAAAGTTCTCGATCTGCTCGGCCGACGGGGGATGTTCGAAGTCCTCGGGGTACGCGTATCGCCAGAAACGGTGGGCCGACACGTCCGGTCCGCCGATGTAGACCGACACCAGATCGAACGGTTCACCGGAGCGGACCAGGTCGATCGCTGCGCGGGCGTAGACGGCGTCCGCGCGAAACGCCCACAGGGTCTGATCCCACATCAGTTCGGCGAACGGTGTCATCGGGTGCGGCCACTCTCCGAATATGTCTGTCGTGATGTCGTCCAGGGAGCTGTCGACGTCTTCAAGAAGCTCCATGATCTCGTTTTGTTTTTCCTGCGGATGAACCTGACCCTCGACGCCCCTGAGCAGTGCGCCTTTCCACAACGCCCTTTGCGGGTCCCGAAGAACACCGGTGGTATTCGTCTGGCTGACCATCATGCCGTTGATCGGTTCGGCCGGATACGTTATCCACCAGCCGAAACAGCTCACAGACAAGTCGTAGTCACTCAGAATGTTCCAGAACGCCTTCGTTTTGCGGTGCCCGCTTGTGTAGTACCGGAAGCCCCGTCGCGTCTCGTATACGAAGTGACGAATCCCGTGTTTCTGTGGATACTTGCCGGTGGCGATGGTCGTCCAGATGACGGGGGAGTAGGTTGGTTTCATGGACTCGAGGTAGCCGAACGTACCGGCCCGCATGAGCGCCTCGATCGCCGGCAGTTTACCAGCGGCGAGGAGCGGCTGCATGACCTCCCACTCAAGTCCGTCGATGGCGAAGAAGAGCATCGGTGATCGCAGGGCATCCGGGACGCTGTCGCTGCGGGAGCACCCGGAGGTCACGGCGAGACCGGCCGCCAGGAAGAGCACAAGGGACAATGGAACGTAGAGGCGCCGCGGCATCGCGTGGTTCGAAACGGCCCACCGGCGGGCCCGGTATGACGATTGGTTTCGGGACATGGGAGATCGCGAAAAGTAGACGTGATAGTACGAATTGAATGCCGCGGTGTCCATGAAGATCTCCGCAGCAAGGAAGCGTCTGTCCATCTCCAAGTTGACATTCGCTCCATTTTGCGAGACACTGGAGTACTGCGCTGAGGTTTGACGAACGCCTCGCGTCACGCATATGGTCCTCAGGAAACGCATAGAATCACCAATTCTTGGATCCCACGTTATCCTCGAAGCCTGTCCGCCGTCGCTGAGCGATCGCGACAAGGCCTACGCGGTGCTGCGCCAGAGCTTCTCAGTATACAACTCGTTTCATGCCGTGAGCATTCCGGATCTTCAGGACGAGGGCGAGTTCAACCGGCAGCGCGACCGCGTACCGAACGACGAGTTCGCCCACTGGCTCCGCGACCTCACGTCAAAGCCGATGAGCCTTTACAAGGTG
>JAPUJU010000267.1 GCA_027296025.1 bacterium | reverse complement strand
CCAGGCCTCCATCTGGCGATCACCCGACTCGCTTAACATCTCGCGTGCTTCCATTGACTTTTCGAGCGCCGCTTCGTAATTCCCCATGCTCAGTTCCGATCCAGCGAGTACGCTCAGCGCTCTCGCTTTTCCGCCGAGATGGTCGAGCTGTTCGAAAATCGGAATGGCTTCCAGACAGGCCCGTATGGCCTCTTCATACCGCGCTGACATGTAATTTCCGAAAGCGATCGTGGATAACGCCCACGCTCGTCCGATATCATGAGACAGACGCGTCGATATCGCCAGCGACTCCTCTGCCAGTTTCAAGGAACGAGGCAGGTCGATGATGGATAACTCGCGTGAGAGTTCATTCAAGAGGTCCGCCAGATCGGTCGTCTCCTCCCTCCTGTCCAGCGCAGAGAGTTTCTTTTCCAGTTTCTTGACCGATTCTTCCGTCATCTTATTTCTTCGCTCGTTTCTCGAAATCCAGAGCTGCCGAGTTGACACAGTAGCGCTGCCCGGTCTCCTCGGGCCCGTCCTCGAATACGTGCCCGAGGTGGGCGTCGCAACGACTACACAAAACCTCGGTCCTGATCATACCATGGGTGGTGTCGGTTTCCGTCGCTACGGCCTCGTCGTTTTTCTGGCGGGCGAAACTCGGCCAGCCGCTCCCCGAGTTGTACTTGTCGTCCGAGACGAAGAGCTCATTTCCGCAGCAGACGCACCGATAGACGCCCGTTTCCTTGTGGTCGTTGTATTTCCCTGTGAAGGCGGGCTCGGTTGCCTTCTCCCGCGTGACGCGATACTGCTCAGGGGTCAGCTCTTTGCGCCAGTCGTCATCGTTCTTGCTTACTTTTTCAGACATATTTTCTCCCTGCTGACGCGCTTCAGCCATCAAGCGTGAACCCGACTTTCAGCGTGATCTGCCAGGAGTCCACCTTGCCACCGTTGATGTGGCCGCGGGTCTCCGTGACCTGGAACCACCGCATGTTGCGCACCGAATCCGCCATCTTTGCAATCGCCGTCGTCACCGCGTCCTCGATACTTGTCGAGGACGTTCCGGTGAGCTCGATTGTCTTGTAGACGTGGTCAGACATTTTGATCCTCCCTGGTTACTCGTATAAAAGCGCTCTGATCACACTGTCGAACTCTCTCTTGAACTCTTCGAAATATTCGCCCGTACCGGGCCCGTTGAATCCCGTATAAATCCTGCGGACCTTGCCCTGTTTGTCGATGATAATTGTCGTCGGAAACGCGAGTACGTGATTGAGCATCGGCAGCGACTCCGCGGCGGCCCTCTTGTCGGAAACCCCCGCGATCAGCGTCTGGTACCCGATCTGGTACCGCTCACGAAACCGCTTCACTTGTATCGCCGCTTCGTTGAATTCCTGCATATGCTCGTACATCAGCGTAACGATCTCGAGGTGGTCCGAATCCATTTCATCATAATACTCCGAAAGAAACGCCGCCTCGTCGTGACAGTTCGGACACCATGTCCCCGCGAGTGAGACGACAACCACCTTGTTTTCGAACGTTTCATCAGAGAGGCTGACTTCGGTTCCGTACTCGTTCGGAAACGAGAATTCGATGCGCTCGTAGCCTTCTCTCAAAAACGTCAGTCGCATCGGATCGGGAAGAGCTGCCTCGTCGTCTAGTTTCGCCACAAACGTCTCGTGCCACGCCGTTCCGGACCAGAAGTCCCCTTCGAGCGTCCCGTCAAGCAGAACGCGTCCTTTGAACAGAAACGCGTGCGCGCCGTCGAAGCAGGAAAGGTAGATATTGCGACGACGGACGTCCCCCTCGAGATACCGGTAATCTCCGGTCGGTGTAAGAAACGTCCCGAACAACCGGTCGCTTTCCTGCCGGAATTCGCCGACCGCGCTTATCTCGTTGCCGTCACTGTCCCTGAACGTCACGTCCCAGCGGCCGCTCACATCGACTTCGACCAGTTGCTCTTCGGAAAAGAATCGCCATTCTGAATCCGGCCAAGCCCGCATTGGAATCATCTGAAAGCGGCCAGCCCGCTTCGTGAGTCGCAGCGACCCGCGGAGCATTTCACCGTCGAGCACAGCCGTAATATGTGAATTGAACGCGGTCAGAAAGAGCGTGAGGTGGTTTTCTCCAACACGAACTTCCTCTATCGCGACGCGCTCCTCCCCGTTTATCAGGAATGCCGAATAGATACTGTCAGAGTGGCTCAACACGAAGTTGAACGGAAGCTCCCCGCCCGGAACCTGGAGTACGCCGCGCCATGGTCCCATGGGTACGCGGGTCGTTCCGGCGCTCGCATCCGGCAAAAACCCGCCGGACACTGCGACGACGCAAATTGCCCAGAGGGTGTGTCGCATCGATCTCATCAGGTACTCCACTTCGGCATCGGGGCGGGCGATCCTAACTATATACGTAGCATCCGGCGTCAGCGTTCCTTCGCAAGTGAAGGGATATGAGTCACACAAACGTGACATTGTCGTCCAGGGGCTTGCGGGAAGTGCTCGTCACTACGGCGTCCTCCGCCGGGTAGCCAACCACAAGAATCAGAAACGGCCGCTCATTCGACGGTCGGTCCAGTACGTCGTTCAGGAATCCCATGGGACTCGGTGTATGCGTGAGCGTGGCCAGCCCCGCGTTGTGAAGTGCGGTAATCAGGATACCGGTCGCAAGTCCGACGGACTCCTGAGTGTAATAGTTCTTTGTCCTCTTCCCATCCGCGGCGATTACATAACGCTCTTCAAAAATTACGATCAGGTACGGGGCGGTCTCAAGAAACGGCTTGTTCTCGCCGGTTCCGAGTGGCTTCAGGACTTCCAGCCACTCCTTCGGGGCACGCCGCGCATAGAATTCGTGCTCCTCCGCCTCCGCCGCGTCACGGATTTGTTTCTTGATGTCCGGACTGGCAACCACGACGAAGTGCCACGGCTGCTTGTTTGCACCACTCGGCGCGGAGCCCGCCGCCCGAATGCAGCTCTCGATCACTCCCCGCGGCACGGACCTGGTCGAGTAGTGACGAACGGTACGTCGCCTCGACGCGTTGTCGGCAAAATCTGCGGCCCGCTTTTTCATTTCTTCCTTGGAATACTCTCGGAAACCGGAAAGCGGAACAAATTTCGGTATGGTCATGAACTTCTCTTTTCTTCAGATACTCTGAGGATGGCCACGCATTCGTACCATATAGCGGCCCATGCCGGGAGAGGCCTGCCCGGCTAGGGAATATCGTAGGCAATCATTCCCCAGGAAATTTTCCCGTCTTCTGACACCTCGTATTCCAGAAGTGCGCGCCCGAGCATGTGGCCGTCATTGAACGATGCAAACACCCATTTGTCGTTGAGGATAACCATTTCGTTTTTCACAAAGGCCATCGTGCCGCCAAGAACACCATCGATCGGAATGAGATCACGCCGGCCCATCAGGTCTTCGGTGAGATCGTCGACGGGCTGTCGAAGCCCTTTCTTCTTGAAAAGAAGAACGTCGGATCTGCGAAGATTCGACTTCACGCCCGCTGCCTTTGGTTCGAGAAGAACGCGTTCGCGGAGAGAATCGATTGTTGCCAGGTGCCGCGTATTCTTGCCATCTGCGATGACCAGCCTCTCGGCGTTTCGAGTTCCCGTCATCCAGAAGAAGGCGGCCACGAGTCCCGCGACGATGACACACACGAGCCAGAATATTCGTTCCTTCATTGCAGTCCTCCCCAGGCTGCGGACTGTTCGCTATTTTCCCGATGGGGTATGATCATCGGGATGTCTGAATGGGTCGTATACATACTATTATGTTCGGACGGCACTCTCTACACCGGAATAAGCAACCGACTCGAGCACAGACTCGAATCCCATCATGGTGGTGTTGCGTCGAAGTATACCCGAACGCGGCTTCCCGTGAAACTGGTGCATCAGGAACGCCACCCGAACCGGTCGAGCGCATTGAAACGCGAGGCTGCGATTCGGAAGCTCTCCCGCTCCGAGAAACAGCGTCTCGCCCGAGTTTGAGCCCGCGGGAGCAATTCGAACCCTTCAGGTACCCCCGCCCGACTGAGCGCCCTGCTGCGACTGCCAACCCTGCTCTGACAACCACGCCCGTGCCTCGTCTTCGCGCTCGGAGAAAACGAGCCAGGAAACGACGTCCCCCTGCCGAAGGCGGGTTCGGTGGCTGACCGGTTCGACTGACTCGCCACCCTGGACACTCATCGGTAGAATAACATTCTGCAACTCCCTTGGAACGTCGATCC
This sequence comes from bacterium, assembly GCA_027296025.1. Taxonomy (GTDB): domain Bacteria; phylum Krumholzibacteriota; class Krumholzibacteriia; order WVZY01; family WVZY01; genus JAPUJU01. Next base: position 1,470 of record JAPUJU010000267.1, on the reverse strand, counting down.
GGTTTTTCGTCCCGCCCTCCGAAGACTCGCCGTTCGAAGGCTCGTGTGTCCACTTCTCGACCCCGGCGATTCCGCGGCGGATGCGAACGGACCACAGATCGAGATCCGCCTCATGGCCGAACAATACACTCGCGGCTGCGTCCTCGATCATGCCGGGGCTGATCGAACCGTGGCCCCGTTGGATCGCAACGTACGTTCGCGGCACTTTGTATTCCCCGTACGCCTTCTCTGCGAAAAGGAGACTAACCGCTTCGTTGGTCAACGTGCCGATTGCGCCGCGGCGGGACTCGAGCTCTGCGCTCCGAAGCACCCGCTCGTCGAGTGCATTGCCATAGACAACGCGGAAGCCCGCTTGCTGCGCCGCCTCGCACTCCTCGGCATTCGCATCCAGCAGTACGACCTCTTTGCCATCGTCCTGCAACTGCCGGGCAAGCTCACGCCCGATTTCGTTGGCGCCCAAAATTGCATAGCCAAGACCGGACGGCCGCCTCACACCAAGCCATCGTGCTACGAGCGCGCCTGTCGAGCCCTGAAACACGACCGTGACGCCAATAACGAGAAAAACCATCGCCTGCAGCTCTTCACCGCCCTCGAGTCCCTCCTGGTAGAGGCGCACATAAAAAAGCGACGCCACAGCGGCGGCGACGATTCCCCGGGGAGCAAGCCACGATAGAAAAAGCTTCTCACGCCAGTTCAGCCCGGAGCGCATCGTGCAAGCCCAGACGTTGAGTGGTCTCACGATGAACATGAGTATCGCTACGACCAGAATTCCGTTCATCCCAAAACTCGTCACTGCGCTCATTCGAACGTTGGCGGCGAGCAGCACGAACAGCATCCCGATGAACAGCACCGTCAGCTGCTCTTTGAATTCCTTGAGTCCGCGGGTTACGGGAGTGCGAACATTTCCGAGCACCAGGCCAGCGACGATCACGGCGGAGATACCCGATTCGGGCATGATCATGTCACTGACTTGAAAGAGTGCCAGCGCCAGTGCCAGTGCGAATACATTCTCAAGTCCCTCGGGCACGACGCCTCGGATACGAAGGAGCAGCATCATGAGAAAACCGCCGAAGAGCCCGATTAGGCCCCCGAGAAGAAGACGCGATGGAAACCCGAGGACCCCGAGCACAAGCGACGATCTCGTGGGCTGCAGAACGATTTCCAGCGCCACAACGGCGAGGATCGCGCCGACCGCGTCGATGAATACGCCTTCGGCTTCGAGCACAGTCTCGAGGTTGTGTTTGACTTTGATGCGTCGTAGTAGCGGAGTAATGACTGTAGGGCCCGTGACGACAACGAGCGTTCCGAAAAGAATCGAGAGCTGCCAGCCCCATCCCAGCGCGAGACGCGCCGCGAGCATTCCGCCGACTGCCGTGATGACCGCACCGAGGGTCACCAGCAGCCGAATGGTCCCGGCCTCCCGCCGAAGCTTTCTCCAGTCGAGATTGAGACCGCCCTCGAAGAGAATCA
>JAPUJU010000266.1 GCA_027296025.1 bacterium | reverse complement strand
AAACTTGCGGGCGTGTTCGATGTTTTCCACGCCGCCCGTGAATGCGGCCAGCGCTTCGTTTGCCATCCGGGCCTTGTATGTGTTCGTCGTATCACCCTCCACGATACGCGTGTTGGACGCCCATTCTGCCTCCGCAGCCGTATAGCTCAGCATCTGATACGTGTCGGTGTACGAACGCAGAAACGCGTCCGCTTCAGTCTTCATGTCCGCCGGGCCACCAGCACACGCCGCCAACAGGACCAGTGGCGCTGTTATCGCGAATATTTTTTTCATCCGAACCCTCCGTCATGTCTACATGAACAACAAAAATTGAAGGATTGATCATATCCCGGCCGGCCGAAAACCTCAAATCGTATGTACGTCGCCGGGTTTCGGTACTTTGACGCTACTGTAACCGCGCTCCCTGATGTGGTCGCGTAACGCCATGGCCCCTCTCTCCTCACCGTGAACGAGGAAAACATTCTTCAGCCGGTCGGGTGTGGCCGGCGCAAGAAATTCGAGGAGACCGTCGCGGTCGGCGTGCGCGCTGTAGTACGGCATGATGCGAGTTTCGCATTGAACACGGTATTCTTCTCCGAAAATCTTTACCTTCTCCGCCCCGTCCATCAGCCGCCGGGCGAGCGTGTGCTCGGCCGCAAATCCGACGAAAAGCACCATGGAGCGTTTGTCATCGATGTTATTGCGGAGGTGGTGCAAAACGCGGCCGCCTTCCATCATTCCCGACGCCGAAATGATGATTTTCGGATCCTTGATTTCGTTGATACGCTTCGACGCCTCGACTTCTCTGATACAGGCGAAACCCTCCGGTGCGAACGGATCCTGGTCGTCGTTGACGAAGTGATCGTACGTCTCCTTGTCAAAACTCGTTGGGTGCTGCCGAAAAATATCCATTGCCTTGCAAGCCATCGGGCTGTCGACGTAGATGGGAGTTCGCGGGATGCGTTTCTTCTCGAGTAGCAGATGTAATGTGTAAACGAGATGCTGGGTGCGTCCCACTGCAAAAGCGGGAATGATCAGGTTGCCGCCTCTCCCAATCACCTCGTTGATGACTGCTGAGAGCTCTTCCTCGCTGTGTTCGTCGTCTTCGTGCACGCGGTCGCCGTACGTGCTCTCCATGATCAAGGCGTCGATATCTTCGAACGATTCCGGATCGCGAAGTATCGGCACCGGGTGTTTGCCGATATCTCCGCTGAAACCGAGCCGGATCTTCCTCCCGTCTTCTTCGATCTCGAGAAGAACGGTCGCCGACCCGAGGATGTGGCCAGCGTCACGATAGGTGACACTCACTCCTTCTGTGACAGGAAAAGACTCGTAGTAGGGATGGGACTCGAACTGCGTGAGGCACTGCTCTGCATCGCCGACAGTGTAAAGAGCTTCGATAGGATCCTCATGATGAGATGCCCGGATCTTGTTTACCCACTCGACGTCGCGCTGGTTCAGATATGCGCTGTCGAGAAGCATAAGTCGGCACAGATCGACCGTGGCGGGCGTTGCGTGAATGGGTCCCGCGTAACCCTTGCGGCAGAGGGTTGGAATGTTCCCGCTGTGATCGATGTGTGCGTGCGAAAGGACAAGGGCATCGATCTCCGACGGCTTGAACGCGAAGTTCAGGTTGCGCTCATAGCTCTCGCGCCGCCGTCCCTGAAAGAGTCCGCATTCGAGGAGAATTTTTTTTCCATTAACCGTGATCAGATGCCGAGAGCCCGTGACGGTTCGCGCACCGCCTTGAAATTCGATCTGCAAGCGGTCTGCTCCTTACCGTAGTGCGAGAATCAGTGAAAGGAATCCGTGGGTAACCAGTGGAAAGAGCGTACTAAACCTAACCCGAAACCTCAATGACTACGGGGTGTCCATGAAGTGTCGACGGGACACCGGCTCGCACGCTGTGCGACGCCCGTGAGACAAACACGATGATGCAGGGCGTCTTGTCCGGCAACTCGCCGGTACCGACCCCGGTCACTTCGGGGATCGAAACCAGCTCCTGCGCATCCGTTTCGAGGACTGTTTTCAGTTCTTTTTTTGGCAACGCAGGGACCCCCTCCAGGATCGTTTCATGGTACCAGAGGGACTACGAACATGCTATGGGAGAAACTACTTCAGCAGCACCATGCGCCGGGTGAGCACTCCGCCACCGGCTTCCAGGCGGTAGAAGTAGGTGCCGCTGGCCACACGGGCGTGGCCCTGGTCCGTCGCGTCCCATCCGACCGAGTGCGGCCCGGCTGAGTAGGCACCCTCGGCGAGCGTGCGGATCTTCGCGCCCAGGGCATCATAGACGGCAAGTCGAATGTGACCCTCCGTTTCGAGATCGAACGTGATCGTCGTAACCGGGTTGAATGGATTTGGAAAGTTCTGAAAGAGACTGAAAGGAGCCGCGGGGATGCTCACGCGCCGAAGCGGCGACGAAAATTCCCCGTCCCTGTCGACGGCGCCCAACCGATAGTAGTAGGTCCGCCCCGCCTCTATGTTGTCGTCACGGTATGTGTACGCACGGTCCGGGCTCAGGAGCTCGTTCGTGATGCGAATGAAGCCGCCGTCACGGCTCTCCGAGCGATATATATGAAAACCTTGTAACCCGTCGGCCTCGCTGATCGTCCACGTCAGCATCACCACGCCGTCGACGACCCTCGCATCGAACCGCTGAATCAGAACGGCGGTTATCTGCCCTGGCGTAAACGAGAATACGAACAGCCCCCGCTGCCGATCGCTGACGTAGATCGTACCCGAAGGCGCAAACGGATATACGCCGAACGCGCCGTCAAACCCGTCTCCGGTCAGGGCAGACGTGTCGTGGCTGTCTGCGAGACACGGATTGGTCGGGTCGCTCACGTCGTACACGTGAAAGCCCAGCGTGTAATAGGACACGTACGCGTAGTCATCGATGATGTAGAGATTGTGAACTGTTGCAGACGGCTCCGCAATGGATGCGACCTGGTAGGGACTCGAGAGATCCTCGATATTCCACACGGTAATGTCCGCCGTCGGGTGCTCCGCAAGTTCGTTGGTGATAAAGAGGTGCTTTCCATCGGCGGTGGGATAGCCGCTATGATGAAACCCGGGGCTG
>JAPUJU010000265.1 GCA_027296025.1 bacterium | reverse complement strand
GAGGTGACCGCATTCACATCCTCAACGGCTGTGTGCGTACCTCAGCTCGCCGGCTCGAGAAAGAGGGGGCAGGCTACTGCCTCGTCCGGGGCCTGGTATTTCATTCTCTGTTCTCGATCGGTGTCTCTCCTGACCGGTTGCGCCGGTATTACCCCGTGTGTGTAGGCGGTCCGTCACAGGTCGATAAAGTGAAACCCGACAAGGAGTTCCAGTCGGTGTAGGGTTTCGAACTGCATCGCGTGGAGCACGTTGCCGCAAGACAATAGCTGAAACGCAAAGAAACAAAAACAGATAGCTGATCTCACCAATTTGCCGGATTCCCGGCAGGCGGTTCCAACTTGATTCTCTGTAAGAAATTACGCATGCTGTCGACCGATTGCAGGGCGCGTTCCATGAATTTGCGTTGTATATTGAGGTATTGAAAGTAACGTGTGGATCGACCAACAAGGCCTCTGGGGGCTCCGAATGGCGAGTGTTGGACTGGACCAGGTCAAAGAATACTACGGGAAAATCCTCAAGGGCAATCGCGACCTGAAGTCAGACGCGTGCTGCACGACGGAAGTGATCCCCGCTCATCACCGCGAGATCATCTCTCAGATTGACGACGAAATTCTCACAAAGTTTTACGGTTGCGGATCGCCGATACCGCTGGCGCTGGACGGGTGTGTTGTGGTGGATCTGGGCTGCGGCACCGGACGGGACGCATACCTCGCCTCGAAGCTGGTGGGCCCCGAAGGACGCGTCATCGGCGTCGACATGACGGACGAACAACTGGACGTCGCGAACCGGCATATCGGGAACCAGATGAACCGTTTCGGTTTCCTGCGCAGCAACGTTGAGTTCCGGAAGGGTTACATCGAAGACCTGCGCGACGTGGGCATCGAGGATAACTCGGTCGATGTCATCATTTCCAACTGTGTGATTAACCTCTCTCCCGACAAAGAGGCGGTGTTCTCCGAAATTTTCCGCGTGTTGAAGCCGGGAGGAGAGCTGTACTTTTCAGACGTGTTCACCGGCAGGCGCGTGCCCGACTCGGTTCGGAAAGACCCTGTTCTGTACGGCGAGTGTCTCGGCGGCGCGATGTACATAGAAGATTTTCGACGATTGCTGTGCGATCTCGGCAAGAGCGACTTCCGCGTTGTGAGCAAGTCCCGGATCAACCTTGAAGATCCCGAAATCGAAGCGAAAGCGGGGATGGTCGACTTCTATTCGATCACGATCCGGGCGTTCAAACTGGATACGCTCGAAGACATCTGCGAGGACTACGGTCAGACTGCCGTCTATCAGGGGACGATCCAGGAGTCGCCGCACGCGTTCGCGTTGGACGATCACCACAAATTCATCGCCGGCAAACCGACGTTGGTCTGCGGAAACACGGCGTCAATGATTCAGGATACCAGGTTCGGCCGACATTTCGATGTCCGTGGCGACCGCTTGACCCACTACGGTCCGTTCGATTGCTCTCCGGCGGCGGGACGATCGGACGAGAATGAAGACCTCGGTGGCGCGTGCTGTTAGACGAGGACGGCGGGGCGATATGAACGAATTCGAACGACAAATCAAAGAGGCCACGGGGGATGACCTTCACTGCGCCGGCATCTCGACGATTCAGGTCAACGTCGGGCTGAAGTGCAACCTTCAATGCGTCCACTGTCATGTGGCGTCGTCGCCACTTCGTAAGGAGACGATGACCTGGGAGACAATGGAGCAGATCATCGATGCCGCACACCGCTCTGGCGCCCGTCTCGTCGACATTACGGGTGGCGCGCCAGAAATGAATCCGGATTTTCGCAGGTTCGTAAGAAAATTGAGTGACGACGGCTTCGGTGTCATGGTGAGAACGAACCTGACGATTCTTCTCGAGCCGGACATGACCGACATGCCGCAGTTCTTCAAGGACTACAAAGTGCAGCTTGTCGCATCGCTTCCGTGCTACCTCGAAAACAATGTCGACGGGCAACGCGGCGACGGCGTTTTTGTGGACAGCATCGAAGCGATAGAGGTCCTCAATGAGGTTGGGTATGGGACCGACCCGGAATTGCCGCTCACGCTCGTGTATAACCCGGTGGGGCCACACCTGCCACCGTCGCAGGAGTCCCTGGAGGCCGACTACCGGAGGGAGCTGGGCGAGCGATACGGAATTGTTTTTACGAACCTGATCGCCATTGCCAACATGCCGATCGGGCGATACATCGGTGTTCTCAAGAAGCAGAAAAAGTACGACGACTACATAAAGCTCCTTGGGGATTCGTTCAACCCGGCGACGATTGACGGCCTGATGTGCCGTCACCAGGTGAGCGTAGACTGGGACGGCAACATTTACGATTGCGACTTCAATCTTGCCCTTAACCTTTCTGTAGACCACGGGGCTCCGACCCATATTCGTGACTTCGACGCCGAGGTACTCGCGAAGCGGCGTGTTGTTACCGGCAAGCATTGTTTTGGATGCACTGCGGGCGCCGGCTCTTCCTGCGGAGGAACTCTGGTCTAAAGCACTTCTTGTTTTTGGAAAAGATTCTGTGGTAGAACGGGGAGATCGGGACAAGCCCCGGTGAAACGAGCAGCGCGGGAAAACTCCATATGGAACTACTCAGCCAAATAACCATCGCGCTCTATCTGGGCGTGCTGGCGATACTCTCCGTATACGGTCTGCATCGCTACTATATTCTCTATTTGTTCTACCGGTACTACAAGCGGCGAAACCGTCCCGAGCCTCCGCCGCTCGCGCGCGAAGACTACCCGTCGGTGACGATTCAACTTCCGATTTTTAATGAGTATTATGTGGCGGCACGCGTCATCGACAGTGCGGGCGACCTCGATTACCCGAAGGATCGTCTTACCATTCAGATCCTCGATGACTCCACGGACAACACGCAGGAGATTACCAAAGAGGCGGCTGTGCGCCTCCGCGAGAAGGGGTTCAAGGTTGAATACATTCACCGGGCAGACCGGGTCGGCTTCAAGGCCGGAGCACTGAAGGCGGGTGTCGAAAAGACCACAGACGAGTTGGTCGCGGTGTTCGACGCGGACTTCATCATTCCTTCGAACTTTCTGACACGCGTCGTCCCGCACTTCCAGAACGATCGGGTTGGCATGGTGCAATCCCGTTGGGGATACCTGAACCGGAACTACTCGCTGCTCACGCGAGTCGAAGCTATTCTCCTCGATGGGCATTTCATTCTGGAGCATACGGCGCGCAATTTCTCGGGCCGCTTCTTCAACTTCAACGGAACAGGCGGCGTGTTTCGGCGCCGGGCGATCATCGAAGCCGGTGGGTGGGAAGGAGATACCCTGACCGAAGACCTCGACCTCTCCTACCGGGCGCAGATGGCAGGCTGGAAGTTTGTTTATCTTCCCGATCTTGTCTGTAAGAGCGAGCTGCCGGTTGATATTTACGGGTTCAAGACGCAACAGCATCGATGGACGAAAGGGTCCATACAGGTCGGGCGCAAGTTGTTCGGGCGAATATGGAGGAGCGAATCCCCGTTGCGGGTGAAAATCGAGGCGACGTTTCACCTGACGGCGAACCTTTGTTACCTGATGATCGTGCTTCTGTCGCTGCTCCTGCCGCTCTCACTCCTGCTGCGGCATCACATCATGATGGGCGGTATCGAGGCCTGGGAAGTCGTCGTTTTCCTGTTCACAACGACGTCCGTATTCGTTTTCTACACGGTCTCCCAGAAAGAGCTGTACGCCGACTGGCTCTGGCGCCTGAAGGATATCCCCTTTATTCTCGCGCTCGGGATCGGGATGTGTATCAACAATGCATGGGCGGTCACCGAAGCGCTCCTCTCAAAAGACACGCCGTTCGTGCGGACGGCGAAGTACCGCATCGAGTCCCTCAAGGACAACTGGCGTGGCAAAATCTATCGGTCGATGAACCGCCGCTCGTTGCTGGTCGAATGTATTCTCGCCATTTATATGGTCGCCACCTTCTTCGTGTTGATCAAAGTGAAGAACTGGGGTGCCCTGCCTTATCTGCTTCTGTTCGTCAGCGGCTATTTATACATTCTCGGTCTATCTATTCTGCACTCGCGGCGATAGACCGCGCCCCTCCAACATGGATGTACGCAGTAGATCATTGGCTCTGATTTTCGGTGCTGTGGTCACCGGCTTCTCCGTCTACCTCGTGACGCTGGGGGATTTGACTCGTTCGGTTCCGAACTTTCTGGTCG
>JAPUJU010000264.1 GCA_027296025.1 bacterium | reverse complement strand
GGGCGGTTGGTTTGCCGGAAGGGTCCCCGTGATGTCGTCGACCGAACAACCGGGGAAAAGCAGGCCCAGTAGCAGCAATGCTATGCCGGAAATTGTTATGCGCATTAGAGTTCGGGCTCCATTACTCGTTACGAACCTCCGCGGAATAATATTCCGACGCCGGCAAAAGTCGATAGACACGGCTAGCCGCCTCATGTTTGGGCGAACGGTCACCGGATGACCGTGAACTTCTTGATGACCCGCGGATAGGCGGGCCCTGTGAACTCGATCGCGTACAGGTAGACGCCACTCACGATATCCTGACCGTTGCGGCTGACCAGGTCCCATGCAACCGTCCCGACTCCGTTGGTCGCGTCGAACGGCAATGCAATGACGAGGTCTCCGGCGAGCGTGAAAACGCGAATCACCCCCGTAGCTCCGGGGAGGTTCCGGAACTCGATTTTCGTTCCCGTCGGGTCATCGTTGGTCGGGCCGAGCGTCCATTCAGCCATCGTCTCCCGGGTAACCGGGTTTGGAACGACGTAGATCCGGTTCTCATCGTACGCCCAGTCGGCCTGCGCCGGGCTCTTGGGTTCGACGAATACGAAGTTGGATGCCGGACTCCCCGCAATTCCGGGCCGGAACTCCCCGCGCCGTCCAAAGATAGTGTGGTCGAACGCAACGACCGAGTAAAAGTAGGGGACGCCCTCGATGACCGATTTGTCTGCATACCGGTAATATTGCCTTCCGCCGTCCCTGCCAAGCCCCCAGCGGGCAAGCGCCTTCAGCGTGTCGCACAAATCGGGCGTCACTCCCTGAGGGCACGGCGGCTCGTCCGCGGGAAACTCGATCAAGTGCTGCTGGATCGCGGTGATGAACTCTGTCTTTTGTGAAACGGGGAGCAGGTGCGTCAGCGGTTCATACCGGAATCGATCCAGACCGGTATCTTCGCCAAAGTTGTTAACGAGGTCGGCCTGAAAAAAGATGCTCCACAACTCCCTCGGCGGTCCCGTCAGCGTGGACGTTCCGACCGGCCGTGCCCAGTCGTCCGCGCGCCAGAACTGGTACCCCTCGAACTGCGAAATATCTTCAACGAAGCTCGATACAGCCGGGACAAGTTCGCTGATGTTGTCCCAGTAGATCACGACACCGTCCTTCGCGTGATCGTCCACCCGTATGTTGGGTGGCGGAGGAGCGGCGTGCGTCAGCCAGTGCACTTGTGATTCTCTACCACCGACGCCCGTGCGAAACAAGAGGCTGTCCGCTTCGTCGTAACCACACGCGCTCTTGTAAAGGCACTCCACATCGCAGTCGACGTTCGACCATACGACCTCGCCTTCCTGCAGCTGACGGACTTCGCCAACGAAACGGTCTTCATAGATTCGTCCGGTGTCACATCCCTCACGATCCGTGGGGATACGAACAAGCCTGCGGCATTCGTCTTTCCACACACTCGCACGCGGTCCGTAGATCGGTGTCTCGCGACCTTCGGCCCCCGTCGTTGGATCGTTGTCGACGTCGAACCACAGCCCGCGATAAACAGCCTGAGCGCTGGCCGCATTGTTCACGAGCTCCGATTCTGATGCTCCGATCGCGAACGCCATCTGCACCACGATCGTACTGTCGGGGAACCACTCGAGAAACGGCCCGGCGCTCATCAGAAAACGGTAGTCTCTGGGCTGCGTCGATGCGTCGTCGTACGAGTTCTGCGAGAGCACTTCGTAGCGTTCGAAATCATTGGTTGGATCGCCACCGAAAGCGAATACCTGGCGGCCGGAAAAGTGCGCAAAACTGGCCAGGCCGACGCGAGAAGGCGCGCTCAGCCCCGTCGGATCCGTGGTGTAGTTCAGGAACGTCACCCCGAAGCGGCCGGGTGTCTGCCCATCGTCTCCATCCTCATCGTACATGTACGCGATATCGATCTGTCCCGGACCCAGATCGGTGCACAATACGTCGACCCGCTGCCGTGCCGCCATGTCATCTTCCCAATAGTGATCTTTCTCGAGCGGCCCGACATCGCCATCGACATACATCCCGATATAGACATCCTGCAGTACGTCGTCGCCGACGTTCGTTATCCTGAGTTCGATGGAGATCACGTTGTCGAGTCGAGTGGCGCCCCACTGGTAGCTTTCCTGTGTGATGGCAAGGTTCAGCGGGTTGTGTTCCGGATAGATTCGCGTGCTCACGCTTTCAAAGTCTGTGTATCTGCACGAATACATGGCCCTGCCAATCGCGCCGTAGTCCTCGTCGACGAGGCCGTCACCATCGTTGTCGTATCCGTCGAGGCGGTCTTCATCGATCCGGCCGTCGCCGTCGTCGTCCGCGTCGATGGATGGGATTCGGTCCCCGCCTTTGGAGCCTTCTTCAGATCGGTAGAGAATATCCCGGCGGTCGGGGGAGGGTCGGAATTCTCGCTCGAAGGCAGCGGTGGAAACGGCCGGCACCCCGGACTTGATCGCGCCGATCCACAGGCCGGCGGCGAAGAGATACTCGATACCGCTCCCTCCGGGCCATTGAGCCGAGGGGGCATAGGAGTAGGGTTGCGCGGTTCCGGGATGCGAACCCCATTCACCCCAGTTGAAAAGGTGCATCTGGAGTGCACCGACGTTGTGAACGGTCGACCCGTCGAGTACGACGGCGCGTTGAGGGCCGTCGAAACCGTCCTTTTCCTTCTTTGAAATAGCCTGCCTTGCGGAGAGATCGTGTGCCACAAGAACAATGAATCCGAGGCAAAGGCAGATGATCGTGCGATAGTGTCGAGTAGCCATTTTTTAACCGCACCTTCGTTCGGCGGCCAGTGGAGGGCCGTCTGGTGGGTTGGGCAGGGGGCATCTTACCTGACGTCAGGATAGCACGAATTCGGTCCTCCGTCGCGGTTCGTCTGCGAAGCACCCATCAGCTGCGCGCGGCGATTATCTGGTCGATGATCTTCATCTCCATGTGTGTCCTCGCTTCCCATCCGGTGAAGCGCGCCTTCGCCAGCTCTCTTGCGCGCCGGCCCATTTCGCTACGCGCGGCCGGGTCTTCGAGCAACTCCGCTATGGCAGCCGACAGGCCCTCGACATCCCCGTCCCCGACGAGACGGCCCGTCTCACCGTCCTTAATAATGTCTGAGGTGTTGCCGATGTCCATCGCCACCACGGGCAGTCCGCAAACCAGGGCCTCGCACGTCGGAATCGCTACGTTCGTCAAACGGCTCGTCGATACGAACACATCCGACACCGACATGATGTCCGGAACACGTGCGTGGGGTACCGCCCCGAGAAAACGGACGTTGTCGCCTATTCCCATGGCCCGAGTGAGTGCTTCAAGGCGCTCCCGCTCTTCGCCGTCACCCGCGAAGACGAAGTGTACGGGTTTGTCGACCCGTTTCGTTATCTCGGGAACCGCCTGGAGCAGCAGCTCCGGGCGTTTGGAGGCGACGAGCCGCGCGAGAAACAAAACCACGTAGGAATCCCGATCGAGCCCGAACTCGTCGCGCAGCGCTGCTGATTCTGATGGTGCGCTCATCCAGTCAACATTGATCCCGTTTGGAAGGAATCGGATCTTGCTTTCTGGGACCCCGTGACGGAGCGCCGCCTCATCTCCCTTCGTTCCATCGTCAAGAATGATCCACACGTCCTGCGGTACTTTCAAGGCCAGAATCTGTTCGAGGTTCTTAAAGTTGTATTTCCATCGGGGCCACTCGGTGTGCACAAGATCCATGACGCCGAAGAGCTTTACGCCCGACGGAATCTGGAGAAACTCCCGTGTCATGTAGCTCGCCAGCGCGCTGAAATGAGAATGCCCGAGGACGAAATCCGGACGAATGCGTCGCGAGAGCTGGACGGCATACGCGGGAACGATCGCGTTGTACAATGTCGGCCATAGAATTCGCCGGATACTCGTCGGCCAGCTCAGGGTGGGTTTGAAAAAGTTCGGATACGTGTGCGTGTGAAAACCGTCGACTCGAAAGTCCGCGGCAGTATCGGATTTCGGGCTCAGGAAATGAAGCTCGTAGCCCGCTCTTGTGAAGTTCCTGATGAAATTGAAGTCGTCCGAAACACCAGCGCCCCCTCCGAGAGACCAGCGGTTTTCCCATGGAGATATGATCAGTATTCTATGTCCGGAGCCTTGTGAGGCTTCGAGCCGTTCTTCTTGTTGGGTTTGTAGCAACGGGACGTGCCTGGTGTGGGACTATTCGACGGGGTTATTGAGCGTGCCGAGACCGGCAATGGACGCCCTCAGGCGGTCGCCACTCTTCAAGAAGCGTTTCGGGTACGCAAAGACGCCGACGCCCGCCGGCGTGCCTGTCGCGATGATGTCTCCCGGTTCCAGAGTCATGCTGTGCGAGAGATAGTGAACGAGATAAAAGACGGTGAACGTCATCTGCGACGTGTTGCTGGACTGGTATTCCGTTCCGTTCACCTCGAGCGACATGTCGAGATTGTTAGGGTCTGGCACTTCATCGGTCGTGACGAGATACGGTCCCGCCGGTCCGAACCCGTCGAAGCTTTTCGCCCGGAACCATTGCTTCTCCCGGTATTGAACGTCGCGCGCGCTGATGTCCATGAAAACGGAATAGCCGGCGATGTGGTTCCTTGCCTCGTCAAGGGCGACGTTTTTCGCGCGAGTGCCGATGATAACGGCAAGCTCCACCTCATGGTCCATTTGTGTGACGCCGGTTGGTAAGGGAATCGGGTCTCCATCGCCGATCAGGCAACTTGGCGCCTTGCAGAACGTGATCGGCCAGTCGGGCAGTTCTTTTCCCTGCTCCGCAGCGTGATCCTTGTAGTTCATCCCGATGCAGATAATCTTGGTTGGGTCCGGGACGGGTGGGCCGAAGCGAAGCTCTCGCGCCGATTTGAGGAACTTCGGGTCGAGACCGGCAGCAGCTTTCACAACTCCGGCCACTCTGGGCAGTGCTCCAACTTCAAGAATCTTGCGAACGGTGGGTGGAATCGAGGGGTTCGCCGCGACGAGGTCGATGACTCGATCACCGTCAACGACTCCCGGCTTTTCTTCTCCGGCAGGTCCAAAGCTGACGATCTTCATACCTGAAATATAGAGGTGCCGGAAGAGGGTGTCACGCCCAAATTATGGCTCAGCTTCCCCCGGTGAGGCGGGCAATACGGGCGAGGAATTCCTCGTCGTCGACGAAGCCCAGCACGCGGAGGTCTTTCCGCTCTTTGCCGTTCTTGTCGATGAAAACGACGGTCGGCACGCCTCGAATGGCGTATTTGCTTCGGATACTGGATACCGCTTCAGATCCACTGTCGGTCAGGTCTGCTTTGAGAGCCACGAAGTTCGCCGTGGCCGCGACGACCGTTTCATCCGAGAACGTGAGGTGGTCGAGCTCCTTGCAGGGCAGGCACCATTCCGCCGAGAAATCGATCAGCGCGTACTGGTCGTTCCTGGCCGCCTCCTCGAGCCTGGCGGCATCGAACTCATCCCACGGGATCCCGTTCTCTGCAGCTCCGCGTCCGAAGATATGCCCCGGGGCCAGAATCAGGTAAAGCCCCAGGACCGGTCCGGCGACTCCCACAAACCGTTTGAACGACATGAAGAAAATCGACCTGTTCTCGGTTTTGCGAATAAACCCCAGGAAAATACCGCTCGCGATGGCGAGCGCGCCGAGCAACGCCATCACAACAGCGTCGTGAATTATCGGGTCGAGAAAGAAGACGGCCATGCCGATCAAAACGAAGCCGAACAGCATTTTCACCCACTCCATCCATTCGCCCGACTTCGGAAGTCTGGACAGGTTGCCCGACACGGTCGCGAGCACCAGAAATGGTGCCCCGAGCCCGAGGGCCAGAACGAAGAACAGGGAGAACCCGAGGACGGGGTCCTGGCTCTGCCCGACAAAGGTGAGAAGCACGATCACGAACGGGCCGATACAAGGCGCGGCAACGATGCCGACGGTCAGGCCCATCAGGAACGCGCCTGCGGGTCCCTGCCTGGACGTGGACTGTCCGAAGAGGGCCGTCAACCGGGCCGGCGGCTGGATCTCATAGAAGCCGAACATCGAGAAGGCCAGGCCCACCATGACGAGCGCGACGAAAGACAGCATGAACGGGTTTTGAAGAATGGATCCGAGGAGACCACCCGTCAGCGCGGCAAAGAGTCCGAGCACCGAATACATAGCTGCCATTCCGAGAACGTAGACCGCGGCGAGCATGACGGCGCGCGACATTCGTCCGCTACTCTGGCCGCCGAAGTAACTGACTGTAATCGGGATCATCGGGTACACACACGGTGTCAGGTTCAGGGCAAGACCCCACACAAACACGATCAGAAACGCAAACATGTATCCCCGTTTTGCAATGAGTGCATCGAGCCTGCCTCCCCCCGCGACTGTCGCCGCAACTGTTGCGCCCGCGAAATCAATGTTCGCGAACACGTCGCTATTCGTTGCGTTCATCACGTCGGTTCGAGCCCCGACGACGACCGGAATGGCGAGCCGTCTGTCTTCCGGCGCGAGACATTTCTCGCTGTCACACGCCTGGTACGTCACGGTCACGCCGACGTTCCTCCTGCCGACCTCGACGTTCTCGGCCACGTCGACAACGATCCCGATGTACGTGTTTCCCTCGAAAAGAAGCATGGGGTTTTCGGAGAGGCCGAGGTCTTTTTCGATTCCGTCAGGGTAGATGATCGATCGCACCGTGAGGCCCTCCGGGACATCGACATGGACGGCGGTCGGGATGAGGAAATCGTCATTGACACGGTTTGCGTTCACGTGCCAGTCGCCGCTCATGGTCAGGGCGACGGCGAGATGAATCGTTCCGCCCCCGGGAACCTTGTCGAGCGAGGCGAACCCGTCGACTGCCACGGGATTTTCCGGAAGACCCAGGCCAAGGCCCTGAGACGGGTCGGACGCAGAGGTGGGCAGCGATACGATAAGTATCGTGATTGCAACAAAACAGGTGATTAAAGAGCGAATCATGGTGTCCTTCTAGTTTCTGGAGATCAAGGTATGAAAGCCCCTGCGCCTTGTCAAGGGGCCTCCCACCGTACTTGTACACACGTGGCGCCTGCAGAGTTTGCACTAAAAACGGGTCTTTTGGGGCCGGCCGGACCGCTCAGAGAGCGCGTTCGAGGGCCATGACTCGCTGCGGACGGGCGCACATTGCAGACGGAACTCGACTGGATGGTAGCGCAACGGGGGATGTTTCGCAAGCCGGGCAGGAAACCCGGGCGGC
>JAPUJU010000263.1 GCA_027296025.1 bacterium | reverse complement strand
CTCCAGGGCAAGAAGCAAGGCGCTCCGCACGACTACTTGTATTGGCGCTCCGGTCCGAACGCCGCGGTACGTAAGGGACCGTGGAAGCTCCTGATGTCGGGAGCCGATCTGAAACGGCTGTACAACGTGGCCGAAGACGCCAGGGAATCGAAGGACCTGTCGTCAGAACGGCCGCGGCTGGTTGAAGAAATGAAGCAGGCGTTTGATCGTTGGGCCAGGGACAAGGCGAAACCGCGGGAGAGTTCTCGGAAGGTCAAGACACGCTTCAACGGCGATGTGATCGAGTGGCATATCTGAAGATCCAGCTCTCCCCTGGAGGCCGTTTTGGCAGTCCATGCGCGCATATTTTAAGCGCTAGAAGCGATAGCCTTTCTTCTTCTCGTATGACTTCAGCTCTTCGATCTCTTTCGCCGCTCGCGTCCGGTAAGCCTGCATGAATCGCTCGAGCGACTCCGGCTGATGCCGTCTGTCGAAGGCAGCCAGCGCAGGATCCTTGACCCGAACCATCCACCCACGGAGTTTGGCACGAAGGTCGTCAATGTGCTTCTTCTGAACATCCGTCAAAGTCTTGCCGCCCTGAACGTCTCCCAGCACATTGACCAGACAGTTCGGGTCGACTCGCAGATCATAGAATTCCTCAACCGTTCGGAACTCCAGATGTCGAACGCGAGCTGCCATGACCGCGTCCGTCCTTGCTGCCTGTTGCATGGCTCGAAAAGTGGATCCACCCAATCGTTTGAAGCGACGCTCGCCGTTGGACCACGGATTGAAGACATAAGCAGACTCCCGGGTCAACACCGATCGCATGGGCAAGGCGTCCTTTCCATGGATGTGGTTGAACTGCGTAAATACGCAGTCGCGATTCGACTGTGATTCACCACGCAACAGAGGCATGAACGATCGCCCGTCCGACGAACGGATCGCTGGCAATCCGACCGCCTCCAGGATCGTCGGCTGCAAGTCCACCGTCGAGATTAGGTGTGTCCGGTCGATCGAGGCTTTCTCAACCTTCCCTGGCCACCGGATAATCCACGGCGAACGCATACTGTCGACATAGCAGTTAAACTTGGCCGATGGGAAAGGCATGCCGTGATCCGAAAGAAAGACCACGATGGTATCATCAACGAGCTGGGCTTTTTCCAGCTCGCCGAGAACCGCTCCGACCATGTCATCCAATCGCCGCACCGATGTGCAGTACGCAGCCAACTCCGCTCGGACCGCGGGCAGTTCCGGTAGAAAGCCGGGAACGCGAACTTCGTCGGGACGAAAAATGCGCGAAGACTCGGCGCGTTCTTCATGCCGACGGATCGCCTTGCCCCCGCCGAAGGGGCGATGTGGGTCATGCGAACTGGCCATCAAGAAAAACGGCTGCTTGGATGCCTTGGCCATCTCATAGAATTTTCCGACAAATCGTCGGTAGACGGACGGATCGCGGCCCCAGAGATCCTCGTCTCCCATGCCTTGCCACCTGTAGGTGACAGACCAGCGAAACAGCTCCTGCTGGCTGAGCGGCTTGCCGATCGTGCCGCAAAGATATCCCGCTTCGTTGAGAAGAGCTGGCAGGGTCGCGGTGCCCGGGCGAATCCGCTGGAATCCTTCGGCTCCGTTGTTTTGTGAATAGAGCCCGCTGAGCATGACGCTTCGCGAGGGTGTGCAGACGGAGACGTTGACATACGCATGCCAAAACCGCATGCCTTCGCTTGCGAGTCGGTCGATGCTCGGCGTGATCTCCTTGGCCGTTCCACCAAAACAGCCGGGTGTGTCCCAGTTCATGTCATCGGCGACGATCAACAGGACATTGGGCCGTGGTGTCGGCGCGGCCTGTTGCGCGAGCAGAATCCCGCCAGCCGTTCCGCAACAGATGATGAATGGCACGATGGCTGCGATGATCGACCTCATATCCAACTCCGCTCTTTCGAACAGGAACCCTGATTGCTCGGCTGGTGTTGGGTGTTCGAGAAGTCATCGCACACTGTCCCCTCCCGATAACTTCACCGATACCGCGCCGATCTCAGAGTAGCGATTGCCCTCCTAACTCTCAAGAGGGATCGGTCGTTACGGCGTTCCGCGGGCTGAATGCCGAGTCAACTGTTGACTTCGCTTACGCAGCCGTGGAAGCTGAAGGAGCTCGAGTTCTGCTCTGTGCGGCGTCCGGAGGTCTCTGGCGCTGAGCCCGGATAACGCACTCTCGCGACGAAGTTCGTCAAGGTTCCGGGCTGAGATCCGTCAGGGCTCCGATTTCGGGAGGCCCCGGGCGAAGTATTCCATCTCTTTCTGCAAGGACGAAAATGAAGATTTCCAGAAGACAGTTTCTCAAAGCCAAGGGGGCTGTGCTGACGCTGCCGTTCTTGCATTCGATTTCGCCTGCGTTTGCCGCTGCGCCCGGGAAGGAGCCGGCACCCACGAAGGAGAAAGGGCCGACGAAAGAGACTGGGCCCGACAAGAAATTGGTGATCGTTTATGTTCCCAATGGCCTTGTCCGCCGTTGTTTCTTCCCCGGCGAGGAAAATGGAGAGTTGCCTGGT
>JAPUJU010000262.1 GCA_027296025.1 bacterium | reverse complement strand
CGGTCGCACGACGTGGACCGCGCTGGCATTTCTCGGGATCACGTCGTCGTCGATACCATGGCTTCTTATTTCGTGGGCGGAGGAGACGATCGACTCGGCGCTTGCCACGGTGCTCAACAGCATGGTCCCGCTTTTTACGATTCTCATCGCGCACTTTACACTGCACGATGACCGGATTACCAGGAACCGGCTCATCGGGCTGCTGATCGGTCTCCTCGGTGTGGTGACGCTGACCCAGCGAGGAGGGGACGTTGGGATCGCATCGTTCGGCTCGCGTTCAAACCTTACAGGGCAGCTGGCCATGCTCGTCGCCGCATTTCTTTACGCGGTGAGCGGCATCATTGCCCGCCGCTACCTCCGGCACCTGACAGCGCTCGTCCAGGCATTCTGGTCGATGCTCATCGCGGCGGTGATGCTCTGGATCAGCCTGCCGGTTCTCGGGATCCCACTCGAAGTGCCGAGGAACCCTGTGACCTGGGTGGGTGTGGTGTGGCTCGGGATCCTCGGGGCGGGCATTGCGTCCATGCTCTTTTACTTCATGCTTCACGCAATCGGGCCGACGCGCGCGTCGCTCGTCACGTACTCGATTCCGGTCGTGGGGGTTTCTCTCGGGGTGCTCATCCTAGGCGAACCCCTCGACATGTACCTCGTCAGCGGCATGATTTTGATTGTCGCGGGGGTCTCGGTCGTGAACAGAAAACCGTCGCGATTCCGCCGCAGGCCCGATTCCTTGCGGTGAACGGTGAGATTTACCGTTTGCGATCTCCGCAGGGGGCGGTAATCTCCTTATGAGCGCCCCATCCTGCGTGAAACCCTCCGAACGAAAAAATCGTAGGGAGAGTATGGGTACAGGCCTCCAAAGGCCTGTGGGTTCCGATAGATGGCGAGAGGAGAGATGATGGTAGCGACAACCGTTCCCGATGATGCCGTACAGGTTGGCTGGGACCGGCTTCAGCGCCACTTTGGTTTTCTCCTGGGCGCGCAGGTTGTGATCTTCGCAGTGATGGCAGCGTTTTCGGTTTTTACCGACATCGCGGAGGGTAGAAACGATTGGTTGGAGTTTCTCGCCGGGTTCGTGTCATACGCCGTCTATCTTCTCCTCGAGATGGGATTTATTCTGGTCTGCTTGAAAATCATCGACTCGGCCAAACCGGAGTTCGGTGATCTGATCGCTCGCCTGGACGTGTTATGGAGTTACATCGGAGCCTCTCTCATTCTGGCCGTTCTCGTGACCGCGGGCCTCGTGCTTCTTATCATTCCGGGAATTTACGCAGCTGTGCGCTTTCAGTTTTACGGCTTCTTTATCGTGGACCAAAGAATCGGCCCGATCGAGTCACTGCAGAAAAGCTGGGCAGTTACCGACGGACGGGTCTGGAGCCTGCTGTGGCTCGATCTCATTCTTGTCGGAATCAATATTCTCGGGATGCTTCTCTTTGTTGTCGGCCTGTTTGTGACGGTGCCGATCAGCTCCCTCGCCCTGGCCTATGTTTACCGGCAGCTTCTGGAGTTGGCGCCTGAGGACGCCGTCGAGCCGGTGCCATCGAGTGCGTAGCCCACACGCGCGAATGGTTCGCTACCGCAAAGATATCCTGGCGCTCGTTGCCCTCGGCGCTGTGTTTGCCGCCGCGGTTGTGTACGCGCGCCGCGTCTACGCGCCGTGCGATGACACGTACATATACCTCGTCTACGCGAAAAACTTTCTGGCCGGAAACGGGCTGACCTACAACGGAATCAAGATCCAGGGTTTCACGAGTACACTGTGGATGTTAATTCTTCTTCTTGGTGGCGTGTTCCCCGCGCGGCTTCCCGTCGTTGCGGAAACACTAAGCGCTGTATCGGGCTTGTTCGTGATGGTTGGGGCGTACTGGGTGAGCCGTCGGTTCGGCCTCTCGCAGATACACGCCCTCGTCGTCCCGGTACTTCTTGCCGGCACCTGGGACTTCGTCTTCTACATGGGCAACGGGATGGAAACCGTGTTTCTCTCCGGCATGATTCTCGTTGTCATCGGCACTATCGTTACGGCACCGAGGGGCGAACCGTCACGTACGCGACTCGTTCTGGTGCCGCTGCTGCTCGGGCTGCTCGCTCTTTCGCGGCCCGAGTGCGCAATCATTGTGGCCCTCATCATTGCGTACCTGGTCTGGGAACGCCGGTACCGCGAAGCGATTTTCGGCTCAGGTGGCGCGCTCGTTTTCGCCGGCACCGCGGTGATTATTTGCCGCGTTGTTTACAGATCGTGGCTCCCGAACACGTTCCATGCGAAGACCGGATTTGGTCTGGAAAACATCCCGCAGGGATGGGCGTACCTCACTCAGTTCGTTCGTCCGGAAATCATTATCCTGGTACCCTTCGTCGCTCTCGTCGTCGGGATTATTCCACGCGATCGCCGGGCACTCCTGATGGTCGCGGTCATCATCGCGTGGATAGCGCAGGTGGTCATTCGAGGCGGCGATAACCTGGTGGGATTCAGGGCGTTCCTGCCGGTGATCCCGCTTGTCTACATGGTGATTGCGGTCGGGGCACGCCGGGTCGCCGGGCCGGCGGTTCTGGTGGCCGCTGTGCTGATCACGACGATTCATGTGGTGAACTACCGAAAAATGGATATCGTCGCGAGCAGCTGGCAGATTCCGATGAGCCAGCACGCCGAACGCTGGCGCAACAGTTTCGACGGTCGT
>JAPUJU010000261.1 GCA_027296025.1 bacterium | reverse complement strand
CATGAAGCGCCTCATCGCGAACGGTCATGAGGTTACTCTGGTGTGCAGCAACTTCGAGGGCGGAATCGCCGAGGACGTTAACGACGGAATACGTATACTGCGGTACGGAAAGTGGTACAACGCGAACTTTGTCATTCCGTATCACGTGTGGAAGCTCCTCAAGAGAGAGTCATTTGACCTGATCATTGAGGACGTCAACAAGATCCCTTTTTTCAGCCCGCTTCTCACAAAAACCCGAGTCGTCGCGGTCGTGCCGCACCTGTTTGGCGCGACGGTGTTCCGCGAGACCAACGCGATCTTCGGGCTCTATGTGTACTTCTGGGAGCTTTTGATTCCTCCGGTTTTCAAGAAGTGCCGGTTTGCGGTGATCAGCCCCAGCACGAAGACGGATCTCATCAAGCGGGGCATCCCGGAAAACAAGATAGACGTCGTGTTGTGCGGTCTGGACCATTCGATCTTCCGTCTCCTCGATGGCGTGGAACGGTTCGAGAGACCAACCGTGATTCACTTTGGTCGGATTCGCAAATATAAGTCGGTCGATGTTGTGATTCGTGCGTTCGAGGGGATTCGCAGGGAGATTCCGAACGCGAGGCTTCTGATCGTAGGCGGTGGCCCCGGGAAAGGAGCTCTCGTCGAACTCGTTGACGACATGGGCCTGAACGACTCTGTCGAGTTCGCCGGCGTCGTGCCGACTCCGGAACTCGTGAAGTTATTGAACCAGTCTCACCTGTTCATTAATGCGAGCCCGAAAGAGGGTTGGGGGTTGACTGTCGTCGAGGCGAACGCCTGCGGGGTTCCCGTGGTGGCAAGCCGCCGGCCCGGTCTGAAAGATTCCGTACTTGACGAAAGGACGGGGTATCTCGTCAAGTACGGAGATCACGAGCAGTTTGCTGTGAAATCTCTCGAGATCCTCAAGGACCCCGCCCGCTGGAAGCGAATGAGCGATGCGGGACTCGAGTGGGCGAGGTCACTGACATGGGACCGGTGCGCCGCAGAGATGGAATCGATTTTCCTGGAAGAGATCTCTCTTAGCACCGTTGAGGGGGAAAAGACTGAATCCCAACTCACTGATCAAAACACTCGGTAAGATCATTGTCAGCGCCGGGCTTCTGGCGTTTCTCCTGACAAGAATCTCACTTGGAAGTGTTGTCGAGCAAATCGGCGGATTGGATCCGCGCGTCTGCACACTGGCGGTTGCGGTCTTTTTTCTTAGCAACGTGATCAGCTCCTGGCAGTGGCACCAGCTTTTGGTTTCGAGCGGTGTAAGTCTGCCGTTTCACCGCGCCTTTCGATTCTACTTCGTCGGGTTGTTCTTCAACAATTTTCTGCCGGCCAATATCGGAGGCGATGCCGTCAAAGTCTACGACGTGACGCGCCTCGGCAGCAGTGCCTATCAGGTCATCGCGGTGACACTGCTCGACCGTTTGATCGGGATCTTCAGCCTGTGCCTGATCGCCTCGTTCTGTCTGCTCTTTCTTTTGAAAGTCTTCACGGTCGGCACCCTGTTGGGATACCTGGCCATCTTTGTCGGGTGCATGACTCCGGTCCTCGGGTTCTACTTTATCGAGCCGCTGGGAAAGATTCTGCGCCGGTTGGTCGGTCGTATGAAACTGTTTTCGATTTCGGCACGCGGAACGTCGATCCTGGACAACCTTGGCGAGTTCAAGAGCCGTAAGCCGCTGATCCTGAAACTCATCTTCGTGTCGATCGTTATCCAGGCGCTTCGTGTCTCGACCCATATTCTGATTGCCGTGGCGCTGGGGGTGCAACTCGACGGGGTTGCGATCACCCTCTTTTTCGTTTTTGTGCCTCTTCTGAGCCTCGCGATGATCCCCCCGATCACAATCAACGGACTCGGCGTCCGCGAAGGCCTGGGGATCCTCCTGTTCGCCCAGGCCGGAATCGGCCAGACCGATGCCTTTACCATCGAATTCCTCACTTACCTCGTTTCTGTCTCCGTGAGCCTTCTGGGTCTGATTTTCTTCCTGATGCGCCGGGAGGGCCGGCGGGAGCCAACGCCAGATTCGACAGCAATTTAGCCGTTGAACCCCGATGCGTATTGGGTTAGAATTTGCAGTTCTGGGGGAACCTTCCCGCTGCAAAAACATAAAAAAGGCATTGTTCTTACGGGCCGCGGTGGCCGATTCTTAGCCCCGGGGTTTTCCAGGTGATGGCAAATACCAAGAATCCAAGAAACGGGGGCGGGCCACAGGCATCCGCGCCCCTTCGTTCGCCGGAAGCGGTCGTCGGGGACGCGCCGGGCATCATCTATTTCCGGATCGGTGTCGGCCTCTCTGTGCTCGTGAGTCTGGTCACCTACCTGCTCACGATGGCCCCCAGCGCGACTTTCTGGGACGCGGGCGAATTTATTGCAACATCATACACACTCGGGGTGCCCCATTCACCGGGGACGCCGCTCTACGTGCTGATCGGGCGGGTGTTTACGCTGTTGCCGCTGCCGTTCTCGATCGCGGGCCGCGTTAACTTCATGTCTGTGGCCTCCGCGACCCTGGGCGCGATGTTCGTCTATCTGCTGATCATTCGGTTCCTGGACTACATGACCGGACGAAGCCAGACACTTTCCGACACGCTGATCAAGGTCTCCGCCGGCCTCGTCGGTGCGCTGTTCATTACCTTCAGCCACACCTACTGGGCCAACGCGGTCGAATCGGAAGTTTACGCGCTGAGCACGTTGATGATGGGTTTAATGACGTGGCTCGGTCTCAAGTGGGCGGAGAACCCGACCGGCTCACACGCGACGGCATTCATCTACTTCGTGTTCTATCTGCTCGCGCTGAGTATCGGTCTTCACCTCGGAACGATTCTGGCGTTCTCTGGAATTTTCTTTCTCGTGCTGATGACGCCACGAAAGACGTTCTCGAACATGGATTTCGTCCTTGCGTGCTTCGGGATGGCCATTTTTGTTGCCGATGCGACGCTTTACCGAAACGGCACCTTGACAATATGGATGCTCGGTTTCTACGCGTTCGCCCTTCTGTGGCATTACCGTCGGTCGAAGTCTTTTTTCCCCATAATTTGTACGGCACTTTTTGTCCTCGGTGTGTCTGTTCATTTTTATCTGATAATCCGCTCCGCGCACAACCCTATGATCGATGAGGGTGATCCCGAGACGTGGCGGTCGCTTTACGCGGCGCTCCGGCGCGAGCAGTACCCGCCGAGTAATCTCTTCGTGCGCAAGGCGGCCTTTGCATTTCAGCTTCAGCACTTCAACGGATACTTCCAGGAACAATTCCAGATGATGGCCAGTTACATCGGGAAGCTGAATCTCGGTTCGGTCATCCCTATCGCTCTCGGGATCTGGGGGATAGTCGATCAGTTCGCGAAGAACCGCAAGTCGTGGGTAATGCTGTTCGTAACATTTATTATCATGAGTCTGGGAATGATCCTCTACCTGAACTTTTCCGATGCGGAGGTTCGCGAAAGGGACTACTTCTACCTGCCGGCGTTCTACTACTTTGCGATCTATATCGGTATTGGTGCCGGGAGCCTGCTGGGGGAGGTGCGTCGGTTTGCGATGGGTAACCGATTGTCCGTGAATGTGGCCGTGGGGTTGACGGCGGTCCTTCTCCTTATCTGCCCTATTTTTACGGCGAAAATTCACTACTGGCGGCACGATCGTTCGAACGATTACGTGACCCGTGAGTATGCCAAGAACATGTTGGTCGGCCTCGAAACGAATTCGCTGCTTTTCACGAACGGTGACAACGACACGTTTCCGCTCTGGTATATCCAGGAAGTAGAGCAATTTCGGAAGGACGTGCGCGTGGTGAACCTGAGCCT
>JAPUJU010000260.1 GCA_027296025.1 bacterium | reverse complement strand
GTGGAATCCCGGATGAGTTTTAAGGTGGACGGTACGATCCGTCGCGTCCCCGTGAGCGTCGGCACGCGAGTACGCGCCGGGCAGTTGCTTGCAGAGCTGGATCCGGAAAACTACGATCTGCAGGTGCAGGATGCCGAAGCATCGCTCTTGAGCGCCAAAGCGTCCGAACGGCAGGCATCCAACAACTATGTGCGAGTGCGCGACCTGTACGAAGCACGGAACGCCTCGAAGCAAGACCTGGACAATGCGCGCGCCGCCCAGGAATCGGAGTCAGCAAATGTCGAATCGATCGACAAGAAACTCGATCTCGCGCGGAATCAGTTGCGATACACCCGTCTTCTTTCGCCTATCGCCGCAAACGTGGCCAGGGTTTCGGTAGAAGTAAACGAAAACGTTCGGACCGGGCAAGAAATCGTTCTTTTGACCGGTGAGGCGAAAATCGAAGTCGAAGTTGCAATCCCGGAGATCCTCATCGCGCGAATCCGCGAAGGCGACGACGTGTCGGTCGAATTCGATGCGCTTCCGGGACAGCAGATTTCCGGCAAGGTCACAGAGGTTGGCGTCGCCGCAACCGGCATGGCCACGACGTACCCCGTGACGGTCGTGGTCGAGGGTTCGCTCGAGGCGATGCGATCCGGAATGGCGGCCGAGGTAAGCTTCCGTTTCGAAGGGAGCGGTGCAGACCGGTACACGGTGCGCTCGGTCGCGGTCGGCGAGGACCGGGACGGCCGCTTCGTCTACATCGTCGAGCCGAGCGGTGAGCCGGGGATCGGTGTCGTGAAGCGCCGCGAAGTCACAACAGCCGGCATTACGGGTGGGGGCATCGAGATATCACAAGGCCTCAACGACGGCGAGTTCGTCGTCACGGCCGGTGTGACGCGCCTTATCGACGGTCAACGGGTCCGCTTCGTATTTCCACAGGAGAAGCAATGAGCATTACCGAGATGGCGCTTACCCGAAAGCGGACAACTTTCGTCCTGCTGGCGATCATCCTGCTCGCAGGGCTGATAACGTACCGGTCGATGCCGCGGGCCGAAGATCCCGGTTTCATTATCCGTACGGCTCTTGTGCTGACGTTATTTCCGGGTGCGAGTCCGGAACGCGTCGAGCTGCTCGTCACCGACAAGCTCGAAAAACGTATTCAGGAGATGCCGGAGATCGACGTCATTCGAAGCCAGTCGAAAAATGGAATGTCGATTATCTACGTGGATATCAAGGAGAGTTACTCGGAGATGCGGCCGATCTGGGACAGCCTGCGCCGCAAGGTAGAGGCGGCCGCGGCGGACCTTCCCGCCGACGTGATCGGACCGACGGTCGACGATGAATTCGGCGATGTTTTCGGCTCGATGATCACGTTGCGAGGCGACGGGTTTACTTACGCCGAACTGAAAGAGGTCGCGGACGACGTTCGAAATGACCTGCTGCTCATTCCCGACGTTGCCAAGGTGGAGATTCACGGCACCCAGGACGAACGTATTTTCGTAGAGTTCAACAGTGCGCGCCTCGCGGAGCTCGGCCTCTCCCCGTATCAGTTGCGCAGCATATTGACAGCGCGCAACATCGTTTTTCCCGGTGGAGAGGTCTTCACCGAGGACGAGCAGATCGCGCTCGAACCCAGCGGAAACTTCGAATCCGTCGAGGAACTGGGAAAGACGGTCATCAGTATTCCGGGCACCAACGCCCTCGTCTACCTCGGTGATGTGGCCAACATCTACCGGGGCTATGTCGACCCACCGAAAAGCACCGTGCGATACCTGGGTGAGCCCGCACTCGTTCTCGCGGTGAGCCTGCGTGAGGGTGGAAACATCATCACTCTCGGGGCCAGCGTGCTCGAAAATGTCGCCCGCTTCGAACAGGCATACCCGATCGGAATCGAGTTCGACATTCTGCATTTTCAGCCCGACTTCGTCGACAAAAAGGTCAGGGACTTCGCCCGAAGCCTATCGCAGGCGATCGTTCTCGTGGTCCTCGTGATGTTGATCTTTCTAGGGCTGCGCACAGGGCTTGTCATCGCGAGCCTGATTCCCGCAGCGATGCTCATGGCGATAATGATCATGGGCATACTCGATATCGGACTCGACCAGATGTCACTGGCCGCGCTGATCATCGCGCTCGGCATGCTTGTCGACAACGCCATCGTGATGTCGGAGTCGATCATGGTTCAGATACGCGAAGGAAAAGACGCAACGCGGGCCGCCATTGACTCCGCGCGCGAGCTGCGCATCCCGCTGCTTACATCATCGTTGACGACGGCTGCTGCGTTCCTGCCGATCTACCTTGCCCAGTCAACGGTCGGTGAGTACACGTCGCCCATCTTCGAAGTTGTCACCATTACGTTGATTTCTTCGTGGCTTCTGGCGCTTACGATCACACCGATGTTCTGCGTGATTTTCCTGAAGGTAAAAAAGATGGAGACAGCAACCAACTACGACTCGAAGTTCTATCGGGCGTACCGGCGTTTTCTCCTTGTGGTCGTACGGGTCCCGATTCTCACGGTGCTCGGCGCGTTCGTTCTGTTTTTTTCAGCAACCCTGCTGGCGCCTTACATTCCGGCGATTTTCTTCCCGGCAAACGACAAGAAAGTCATGTCTGCCCAGCTTTTTCTACCGCTCGGGTCGCCGCTGTCCAAGACACGGGGCGTCGTCGAGCGGTAGAAGCGTTTATCCAGTCCGAGATGATGGCAACGTACGACGAGGAGGGTAATGTCCTGACGGACGGTGTCACGGACTATGCGTCCTTCGTGGGCTCGGGGGCACCGCGGTTCATGCTCTCGTACGCACCCGAGCAGAAAACACCGGAGTACGCGTACATGTTGCTCAACGTGACGGATCGTGACCTCGTCGATCTTGAGTTCACTCCGAAACTCGAGCATTTCTGCCGTGAGAACTTTCCGGATTTGAAGACGAAAATCGGGCCGCTGTATCTTGGTCCGCCGGTCACAGCCCCCGTTCGGATTCGTATTTCCGGCAAGGAAGCCGACGCTATTTTCGACATTGTCGACCGCGTCAAATTACAGATGGCGAAGACCCCCGGGACGAAAGACATCGACGACAACTGGGGGGCGCGGACGAAGAAGCTGTTCATTCGTATCAACCAGGCACGTGCTCAACGCGCCGGGCTGGCGAGCCAGGATATCGCGCTGTCATTACAATCCATTTTGAGCGGACTCGAGATCACTTCCTACCGCGAGGACGACGAGGTAATTCCGGTGATAATGCGATCCGTCGCCGCGGATCGCAAGGATCTCGGCAAGCTGGAGAGCCACAATATCTATGTCCAGGCCACGGGACGCGCAGTCCCGCTGAAGCAAGTCGCGGATGCCGAGATCGTCTTTCAGCCGTCGGTCATCTGGCGGTGGGACCGGCGCAAGACGGTCACGGTTGACTCGCAGCTCGAATCGGGTTTCAATGCCATCGCGATTGCAAGCCAACTTGACGAGTGGCTGCAAGAGGAAAGCAAGACCTGGCCCGTCGGATATAAGTATGAACTCGGTGGCGAGGTCGAATCATCGGGCGAGGCAAACGACTCCATCATGGCGAAGCTGCCTATGGCGATTCTCGTAATCGTGCTGCTTCTCGTTGTTCAATTTGACTCCATTCGCCGGCCGGCCATCATTCTTTTCGTTATTCCGTTCGGAATGATTGGCGTGTTCGTCGGTCTCTTCGTAACCCAGCAGCCGCTCGGTTTTATCGCGTTTCTGGGGGTCATCGCCTTAGCCGGAATCGTGATCAACAATGCCATTGTGCTCATCGATCGCATCGAAATCGAGATCAAGGTCAACGGCCTCGAACCACAACGCGCGATTATCGAAGCGGGGCAGCGGCGGCTGCGTCCGATTCTGCTGACGACGGCAACAACGATGGGAGGGCTGATTCCCCTCTGGATTGGTGGCGGTCCGATGTTCGAGGCTATGGCCGTCGCAATTATTTTCGGACTCATGTTTGCGACATTGTTGACCCTCGGGCTGGTTCCTGCTCTTTATGCGCTATTTTTCCGCGTTCGCTTCAAAGGCTTCGAGTACGAGCATATGACGGAATCCACCCACTGAGCCGACCGTGCGCAGATAACCCTGTTGCCTTTGAGAAATCGCTGCCGACGGTGAAGTAGCCCAGAAAGTCGTGTACGTCGCTCGTCGCGAATACACCAGACGTGGCCGCAGTGAACAGAACGGCCTGTACCTTCCGCCCCGGTGTGTTTTACCAGACGCCCAAGACCGCTTCCAGAATTCCCCGCCCCGGTGCTTGCCCTTGTGCTAATATTTCAACATGTGTCGGGTTCAATTTTTCTACACGCTGTTTTACGGGTCGACGATCCTTGCCGCCACCCTGCTCTCTGCCGGATGCAGCTCGCAGCTCATCGTCAAACACGACTATGATAACTCGGTGAACTTCAGGCAGTATTCGAACTACAACTGGATGGACACCGCGGGTAGCGATGGGGTCAACGATCTCAATGACACGCGTATTCGAAACGCGGTGGAACGTGATCTTGCGTCAAAAGGGTACTTCAAAACGACCGGCGGCGACCCCGAGCTGCTTGTTACGTACGAACTGATCATCACGGACAAGGAAGATGTCATCACCCACAATTATGGCTACTGGCGTGGCGCTCGCTCGGAAACCTACGTTGACGTAAGTGTTTATCGGGAAGGTACGCTGGTCGTCGACATTGTGAACCCGGCTCAGAACCGTGTGATCTTCCGGGGGTGGGCGACGGGAGTGGTCCAGGGAGAGCTTTCCCCGGAGCAATCGGAAGCTCTCATCAACAGGGCCGTCAGCAAGATACTGGGGAAGTTCCCACCGAATTGAGATCCTTTCACCATCACGACGAATTGTTTTCTGCTCTCGACAAACGGCCAACATGATCGGTAATAGACGTGGTTCTTGAGACGCCAGAAAAGAAACCGAGTGTACTGATTGTGGACGACGAGACCGTTGTCACTCAGAGCCTCGCGGCCTTCCTCGACCTCGAGACCGACTACCGCGT
This sequence comes from bacterium, assembly GCA_027296025.1. Classification (GTDB taxonomy): domain Bacteria; phylum Krumholzibacteriota; class Krumholzibacteriia; order WVZY01; family WVZY01; genus JAPUJU01. Next base: position 8,372 of record JAPUJU010000260.1, on the reverse strand, counting down.
CCGGCAGTCACAGTCGCCGCATGAGGCACTGTCGCTGTTGCGCGAGTCTCCTGTCGACGTTGTTATCTCGGACTTCCTGATGCCGGAAATGAACGGGATCGAGTTTCTCCTCGAGGTCAGGAAACTGTATCCCGAAATTCCACGAATCATGCTCACAGGGTATGCCGACAAGGAGAACACAATTCGCGCCATAAACGAGGTCGGTCTTTTCCAGTACATAGAAAAACCCTGGGACAACGACCAGATGCTTCTGGTGGTGAAAAGTGCCGTCGCAAACAAGGGGCTCCGAGCGAGCCTCACAGAGAGGATTCGGGAGCTCGACTCCGTCCTGCTTGCGCACAGCAAGCTGAGCGAGCGCGACGAGCAGCTCCGCGAGGAATTGTCGCTGGCATGCGAGCTTCAACGCAGCCTTCTTCCCGATCTCTCGAGGTTCAGCGGCCAGCTTTGTTTCAGCACCCGCTACGAACCGTCGCTCGATATCGGCGGTGATTTCTACGACGTCATTCCCCTGTCGAACAACCGCAAAGCGGTACTCCTCGCTGATGCGACGGGTCACGGAATTCAGGCAGCGCTCAGTACGGCTGTTGTCAAGTTTGCGTTCACATCGTTTACCAATTACGACGTCAGCCCGACCGATATCGTGACCGGGATGAACCAAGTCCTGACGCGGGGCCTGCCCGCGGAGACGTTCGTTGCCGCACTGGTCGCGGTAATCGAACCGGACGCCCGGAGGGTGCATATTCTGAACGCCGGAATTCCGCACCCGTTTGTTCTGCGGCGATCGACCGAGAAGGTCGAGCGGGTTCGCGCGAATGGATTCATTCTCGGTGTCGTCGACGAATCACTCTACCCGTCGGATCCGGAAGTCGTACTGGAGATGGACGCCGGCGATATGCTCGTTCTGCATACCGACGGCATCGGTGACGCCGTAGATTCGAAAGGTGTCCAGTTCGATGATGCACTCATGAAAGAGTTGCTGTTGGAGCACCGCAGATGGGAGGGAGACAAGATTCTCGGGGCGCTGATCAAAGAGAGCAGGACGCACGCGCATCCCGGACATGACTGGGATGACATTACCATCGTGGGGGTCGAGCTTCGATGAGGCTCGCGGCGAGATTTGGGATCTTTGTACTGTTAATCGTGCTGCCTACGCTGGTCGAGAGCGACGCAGACTCGACGCTGCGGATTACGGAAAAGGACCTGGCACGGAACGAAATCATCCGACTCGAGGAATGGCTCTACAGCCCGGGCGACAATCCTGTGTGGTCGAGTCCCGACTTCGACGACGGCGGCTGGCAACGCACGCTGCCTCGACACGGCGACATGAAACCACCGGTCGACGGTTGGACCGGGATCGGATGGTTCCGTATCGCTCTCGATGTCGAAGAAAACTTGTGGGGAAGGCCGCTGGGGCTTGTAATTCAGAATGTGGGCTTCCTGAACGTATATGTGAACGGGGAAGAGGTCGACACCGAACACATCGGGCCCAGAGGCAAGCGGGTCAAACCCACCCATCTTCACACAGCGATGATAACGCGTACCATTGTGCTGGCGAATCAGCGATTCCAGGTAATCGCAGTCCGTCTCGAGAACTTCACGAGCACATACAACTTCGGCACAGACGATCTCGCCGAATTCCGGATCGGCGTCGCGGACCCCAAGACAGCCATGCACGCCGTCACATCGGCATACCGGCGCGAGACGGCCGTACGGACGTTTTTCGGCGCGGCGGCCCTGACAATCGCGTTTCTACACTTCATGCTGTTCGTTTTCTTCAGGCGGTACCCGGCGACAATCTATTATGCGCTTTTTACGCTGGGCTGTGCAGTCATCGCGTTTCTCCCGCTTACCGTTTACTTCGAACTCGATGCAGAGAATCTACCGCCCAAAATGCGCCTGATGACGGCCGCCATTCTATTTGTCTCTCTGGCCGGCCGGCGGTTTGTACATGTCCTTTTTCGCAGAAAATCCATTACCGCATCGAAACGGATGGCCGTAGTCTGGCTCACGGGAGCCGTCGTGGCGTTCGCACTCAGCTGGAACGGTCCACCGACTGCCGCCTACGTGTACAGTTTGATTCTCATTGCGGATATATTGCGCACGCTCGGGCTTGCCGTTTACCACCGACAGCGGTACGCGATCATGGTGTCCAGCGGTTGCGCCGCCTTTGTACTGTTGTCCGCCTACCAGATGACCTCCGAGGTGGCGAGGGATCTTCCCGCATCAACCCACCTCTATCTGTACGGTATTCTCACCATGCTGATACTGATGTCTATCGCACTCGCACGCGGATTTGCCTCGCTCGGCACGAATCTCGAGGCTCGGGTCGGTGAGGTGAAGTCCTTGTCCGCCCAGTCATTGGAACTCGAGCGCCGCGCCGCAGAGCAGGAGCTGTTGCGGGTGCGGCTCCAAGCGGAAAACGAGGCCAAGGCGAAGGAACTCGAAGAGATTCGCAAGCGCCAGAGGGTTCTGGACGAGCTCGCGGCGACTAACGAAGAGCTGCGGACGACGCAGGCCCAGCTGGCCCAGTCGGAGAAGATGGCCTCCCTTGGAAACCTCGTCGCCGGCGTCGCGCACGAGATCAACACACCCATCGGCGCCATCAAAAGCATGCACGACACGCTTCTGAAGGCCGTAGAGAAAATCAAGAAAATGCTCACAGCGACATCACCCTCGTGGTTGGAGTCGAACGGAGATCTACAGAAGGCGTTCAAGGTGATCGACGAAGCCAACGAGGTCATCGGGTCCGCCAGTGGACGCGTCACAAAGATTATCAAGCGGCTGAGAAGTTTTGCCAGGCTCGACGAGGCGGAGCTCAAGAGCGTCGATATCCACGAAGGCCTCGAGGACACGCTCGCTCTCATCCGGCACGAACTCAAGGAGGACATCAAAGTGGTGCGGGAATATGGTACTATCCCTCCACTCACGTGCTTCCCGGGCCAGCTCAATCAGGTATTCTTGAACCTTCTTGTCAATGCGCGGCAGGCGATGCCGGATGGAGGCACGATCACGATCAAGACGACCGCCGAAGGTGACAAAATAAGCATCATAATTTCCGACACGGGGATCGGAATTCCGGAAGGTTCGATCGGCAAAATCTTCGATCCAGGGTTTACGACCAAAGGCGTCGGTGTCGGGACGGGTTTGGGGCTTTCAATTTGTTATCAAATCATGAAGTCACACAGCGGCGCTCTGAACGTTGACAGCAAGCTCGGTGAGGGATCCACCTTCACTGTGATTCTCCCGACGGATCTCGAGCGGCAGTTGGAAACAACAAAACGCAAGAACTCCATCCACTGAGGGGATTTGCCATGACATCGGACCTCAAGTTTTCCGTCCAGGTCAACCGGAACTTCGACAAGGCCGCCGCCCTGACGAAGCACCCCGAGGGCCTTCTGGATCAAATCAAAGTCTGTAACAGTACATACCATATCATTTTTCCCCTTCGCCGGGACGACGGGTCCATCGATGTGATCAACGCGTGGCGGGCGGAGCACAGCCACCACAAACTCCCTGTAAAGGGCGGCATCCGATACTCGTCGTTCGTCAACGAGGACGAGGTCGAGGCGCTGGCGTCACTCATGACGTACAAATGTGCGATTGTCGATGTTCCTTTCGGCGGCGCCAAGGGCGGTGTGAAAATTTCACGCCTCGACTACTCGGAGCAGGAACTCGAGCGGATCACGCGCCGGTACGCATACGAGTTGATTCGAAAATCTTTCCTGGATCCCGGCATCGATGTTCCCGCCCCCGACTACGGCACCGGCGCGCAGGAAATGACATGGATTCTCGATACGTACAATTCCTTCGCTCCGTCAAAGCTCGATTCGATCGCGTGTGTGACGGGAAAACCGATCAGCCAGGGTGGGGTGCGCGGGCGAACCGAGGCGACCGGCCGCGGCGTGTATTTCGGCATCCGTGAAGCGTGCAGCATCGTCGAAGACATGAAACGCATTGGTCTCGAACCGGGTCTCGAGGGAAAAACGATCGCGATACAGGGGCTGGGAAACGTGGGTTACCACAGCGCCAAGTACCTTTCGGAAGGAGGCGCCCGCGTGATCGCCGTGTCAGAACGCGAGGGCGCGATACAGAACCTCGACGGGCTCGATGTCGACGATGTCCTCAGTCACCGCAAGGAAACCGAGTCTATTCTCGACTATCCGGGGGCAAAGAACCTCAAGAAGAGTGATTCCATCCTCGAGGTCGAGTGCGACATTCTCGTGCCTGCCGCATTGGAGAACCAGATCACCCACGAGAACGTCGATCGTGTGAAAGCTAAAATTGTCGCAGAAGCGGCAAACGGGCCGGTAACTTCCGACGCGCACGAAACACTGGTCGAACGGGGCACCGTCGTCATTCCGGACATATATCTGAACGCTGGCGGTGTGACGGTCTCCTATTTCGAGTGGTTGAAAAACCTCTCACACGTTCGGTTCGGGCGCATGGACAAGCGATTTAACGAGTCGACGAACGCCGCTCTGATAAGCGCGATCGAATCATCTACGGGGAAGAAGTTCAACGCCGAGGTGACAAAGAGCATTGTACATGGCGCCGACGAAGCCGACCTCGTGAATTCGGGCCTCGAAGAGACGATGATCAACGCCTACCACGAGATTCGCGAAACGCGGAATCAGCACGCCGGCATCGGCTTGCGAACCGCCGCGTTCATCGTGGCGATCAACAAAGTGGCCACGTCGTACATGGAACTGGGGATCTTTCCCTAGAGAAGAGCGAAGGCTTCATAGAAAAGACCTACGCACCCAGCTCATCAAGAAATGCCACGGCGCGGCGAAGGTGCGGGATCACGATCGAACCGCCGACGACGAGTGACACGCTGAAGATCTCGAAAAACTGCTCCCGCGTCACCCCCGACTCCTTGCAGCTCTGCAGGTGATACCGGATACAGTCGTCGCAGCGAAGGACCATCGATGCAGAGAGCCCCATCATGTCCTTGGCCTGGCTGCTCAGTGCTCCTTCCCGATACGCGTTCGTGTCGAGGTTGAAAAAGCGCTTGATGACAAGATTTCCCTCTTCGAGAATCCTGTCGTTCATTTTCTGCCGGAATTCGTTGAACTGCTCGACCGAATTGCTCATGGTCTCCGACCTCCTTGCTGTGACCTCGACTTTCTCGCAATTGTTCCGACGCCTGGCGGAAAAGCATCCATTTGTACGTTGCTGAACGGCGGCGTGTTGAGCGCGACGTAAACCCAGTAACAGCGATCGTACTGCCACTGGTAACGCACGACTCCCAAAAAACGGTATAACTGTTGGAAGTCCAAATCGGACGTCAAACCGTAGTGGTCCGGGTAAAACTTGGTAAGAAAGATACTTCGTGACGGAATGACAACGATGTTTGGTTGTTGTTCGTAGAAGTACTGGTTCGAAAATCCGTGTTTCGCAATGTGCAGGTCCGTGAGGGACTCCGGATGGATGTCCACCGTGGTAAAGCCCGAATAGTACGGCACCGCACCGACATCACTCATAGCCAACACCGATCCCCCAGGCATGTTCTGCTGGAGCCATTTGCCCAGTGTCACGAGACACTTCTGATTTCCCTCCTCCGTGCGTTCGGCCACGAGCCGCAGTTCACCCAGAACCGAATAGCTCATCAGGGTTACGGTGATACCGCCGATCCAGAACATCCGTTTCCAAGATGTACTGTTCCGGCGTCCCGACTCGAAGAGCGGTGTCTGCAACTGCGCGGCTGGAATCAACAGCATTCCGACGAGCGGCGTGTAGTACCGCATTCCAGGCATCCAGTCGATAAAATTGAAATAAACGAATCCATAGGCTACGCACATCGCCATGGCAATGATTTCCGTTTGCTTTTGCCAGCGATTCGACTTCGAACACATCAGGCCGATGACACCGGCTCCGGTCAACGCTGCGAAATAGAAACCGACGGGCGGATAGTAATCGCCGTGCTTAACGTAGTAGTCATACAGGTTCTTGAACCACGCATTGAAAATCGTTTTGCCTCCGCCGGCTTTCGACAGGAACGGTGTCGGCAACACTTCGCCGAAATACCCGACGCGCCAGATATTGTAGACGACCATGATGCCGACAAAAACCGCGCTGCCCACCAGAAGTGTTTTCATTCGCGTTCTCGCAAAAGCGGAATCTTTCTGCTTCCGTGTAATAAGGATCAGGGCGACCACAATGAACGGAAACGCCACCAGCCCTTCGGGCCGGCACAAGGCGAGAAGCACGCCGGCGACGGCAAGCAACACGGAGTAGAGCGTCCGGCCGGTCTCGAGCAGGTGATCCAGCAGAAACATCATCACGAGGAGGAGCAGCGCAAACAGCGCACTCTCGAGGCCGGAGACCGCATACATGATGAACGGACCCGACGCTGCCAGCAGCACAAGCGGAAAAAACATCTGCAAAGGATCGCGGTTTCGGCGTCGCAGGACCAGCCACAAGACGAGAATGTTCAAGGTGGCGATCAACGTCCCCATCCACGGTATCGCGCTCGGCAGATTGAATCCTGCCTGATAGAGAAACGCACATCCGAGTATCCACAGCAGGTTGCTGTACGCCTCGACCGGTGGCTCACCCGGGTTGAACGTGAGTCCGTGGCCTTTCACAAGATTTTCCGCGTAGCGGAACGAAATGTAGGAGTCATCGGGGACGTACGGCATCAGAATCAACGCCGACACCAGACACACCCCGACCGCGGCCAGGAGCACCCATAGCCTTCTTATCTTCAGACTCTGACTATCGGCCACAATTCGTCACCTTCGTTTGCATTCGCCTTACCCACCCTCGTTTGGGCCGCTGTCAACTCCGCGAATCCCTTTTCGCGCCAGCGTACCGATCCCGATCGGGAACGCATCCATCTGGGCTTGTGTCGGCGGGCGATGGGCGCGCGAAATGAACACCCAGTAACAACGATCCTGCTGCCAGTCGTACCGGCTCGTTCCGATGAAGCCGTATGTCTGTTTAAAACGTTTCTCCTGCGCCATCGTGTAGTGTTCCGGGTAGAACTTCGCCGTATGGATCCCCCGCGACGGGATTACCATGACGTCCGGCTCGTGTCCGAATACATAGTCGGAGGAGAATCCCTTCTTTGCAATGTGCAGATCGGTCAACGATTCCGGATGAAAATCGACCGTTCGAAACCCCGAGTAGTACGGTACCGCCCCCACGTCACTCATCGCCAGCACGGACTGCGTCGGTAAAACGTCTTTCAACCATTTGCCGAGAGCAACCAGGCACTTTTGATTGCTTTCTTCGGTCCGCGTGGTAACTATCCGCAGCTCCGCGAGCGTCGAAAGACTCACTAACACCACAGCCGCACCGGTAAACCAGAAACGCTTTCGCATCGTTCGCGCGTTTGGCGCTCCTTCCTGCGCGCGCATCGAACGAATTGCCGGCGTCAGCACGTGCGCCGCCGGTATCAGGAGAACCCCGACCACTGCGGAATGATACCGCATTCCCGGCATCCAATCCTTGAAGTTGAAGTAGATCAACATCAACGCGGCGGCCGTTATGAACGCGATTGATTCGAGCGTGTTCGTTTTCAATGTATCCCGCGAGATTTTCAACCCGATCCATGCGACCAGCGTCAGGGCCGTGAAGTAGTACCCGAGCGGCGGGAAGAAATCCCCCTGACGTCTGAAATACGTAACGATGTTCGCCCCCCACGCGTAGAAAACCGACTTGCCGCCTCCGCCCTTCGAGAGAAGCGGCGTCGGCAGAAGTTCACCGAAGTAACCGACACGCCAGATGTGATACACGACCATCACGACCGCGAAGAAGACGGATGCGAGGACAAGATTTTTCTGAAATGCACGGTGTTCGGGACGGCCGCGCGTCAGAAACCATGTCGCAATCGCAATCACGGGAAAAACCACCATGCCTTCCGGCCTGCAGAGCGCAATCAGCACGCCGGCAACGGCAAGAAGCGCCGCGTGCAGCGTCCTGCCGGAAGTGAGGCAACCATCGAGCAGCAGATGCGAGACAAGAAGAAGCAGGGCGAACAGGGGCATTTCCATCCCGGAGATTGCGTACATGGCCACCGGGCCGGACGTGCCCAGCAGGACGAGCGGCAGCACCATCTGAAGCCCACCCAATCCGCGCCGCCTGAAGATCATCCATAATACGATTACGCTGAGCACGGAAATGAGGAGCCCGACGACGGGCATCGCCGAGGGTAGATCGAGACCCATCTTGTGCAGGCCCGCGCAGATTACAATCCACCGGAGGTTGCTGTAGGCTTCCACGGGCGGTTCACCGGGATTGAACGTCAATCCCTGTCCCTCGGCGAGATGTTCGGCGTATCGAAAGGAAATGTACGAGTCATCCGGCACGTACGGCATCATCACGGCCGACGCGGCGATACATACGATGACACCCGCGATCAGCGCGAG
>JAPUJU010000026.1 GCA_027296025.1 bacterium | reverse complement strand
AAGCGGTAGTGCAAAGCCGGGGACTGACCCCGTAGGTGACGGTCCGATACCGATGCTCCCGAAACCGAAAGACCTGTGGCCGGATCCAAGGGAGGAGAGTTAGGCCGGGCGCGGTTCGTCCGGGATGCGGCGGAACCTGCTGAAGAGCAGCACTAACCAGGCCGCCACGTACACGAAGTACCCGACAATAAACCAACCCGCCATCGAGGAGAGCCTCGGTGGCGGGTTTAGATTTGCCTCGACGGCCAGGTACGTCACAACGGTCTGCAGCGCCATCGAGGCGACACCTAACCAGATCCACTGGGCCTTGAGATAGTCCGATGTTTCTTCGGCGCGCCCGGGGGCGAACCAGTAGTCCCGGTTCGGAAGGTTGCGTGTCTTATGGTTGAAAAACCATCGCTGCCGGGGAAGCCAGAGAAAAACGAGGACGTCCATGGCCAGGATGCCGAAGGTCAACCCGTAGAAGAAGTTCTTTGACGACCATCCATTCGGCACGCCCTGGGCGTTAAAATGCGACGCGAGGTGTTCCGGCGTCTGCGGGTAGTACACGAGGATAAACACGCCCCAAGCCGCCAGGACGGTCACGAACGCTATTTCAGCTGTCTGTTTCCGGGTCATTGTATAAGGAGAAGAGGCAAGGGGTGTGCCACCGGACGGCCAGCGAGGCGTTTGACGTTCTCGAAAGAAGCGGTCGGATGTGATTTGGAACTCTCTTCAGCCTTTCGTCACATCCGGCGGGGCAGATCCACGCCTGCCGATGATGAACGCGCCGGCAACCAACACACCAATGGCGCCGATCGGCCAGAACGATCCGCCCCAGCCGTTGCGCGTAACCGCATCCACACTCCAGCCCACGAGCGGTGCGAACAGCATTGTCCCGAACCGGCATGCCTGGCTCTCGACGGAAAGCAGTGTAGCCCCCTGCCTGCCACCGCCGTGCACATCGAAACGTGAGATTAGAATCGGCCGCCAGAAATTCTGCAGAACATGCAACGCAATGAACGCCGTTACGACGTACCACAAACGATCGACGTATGCAGCGATCCCGAGTGCGAGGAACACGACGAACGTCATTCGCCAGATCGTGCCGGCGGCAGCGTCTTCACTCTCATGGCGATCTACGATCGTGTGTGCGCGTCGGCTGGCAAGCCCGGAAAGCAGATACAACGACACATACACCGGCGCGAGTGCAAGCGCGGTGAGGCGCGTCTGCGACAGAGTGCCCGCAGCTACGATACCGGCGGCAAACGCCACGGCGCCCGCGGTGACCACCGGTTGGATGTAGTCTTTCACCGCGTGAAAAAGTCCCTCGTACCCCATCGACTCCGCGTACAGCCTCCGTAGCACGGGCACCCTGAGCGACGTCGTCAGCGTCTGCCACATGTGGCGGACGACATGCTCCTGCTGTTTCTCTTTGTCCTCCACCTCCGCGGGGTAGCCGAGAAAGTTGATGATGGAGAGAACGTACGGAACGATCGCCGCATAGAACACCCAGTTGTAGTTGCCGCTCGCGAATACGAACGCCGACGCGAGCACACTCGAGAGCGCCGACCCAAACTTGCTCCAGGACCGGGTATACCCGTAGACCTTCGTGCGTTCACCCTCGCGTCCCTGCGCGCGCAACCAGGAGAAGATCATCGCCTTGTGTGTACCCGTGCGAAAGGCATCTCCGATTCCGAAGAGCACCATCGCGACGGCGAGTAACACGAATACGTCGACCGCGGCAAAAACGAGAAAGCTTGCAATGTACGCGGTGAACGAGACGATCATCGACTTTCGGCGCCCGTATACATCGGCGATCGCACCCGAGGGCACTTCCATCACGATGACCGCCCCTTCGCGAATCGAAATCAGCAGTCCGATCTCAAGAAAGGTAAGACCCTTGTCGAGAAAAACAAGCAGGAGAAACGGTTCGAAGTACCGCTGGTTTTTCAAAAAGCCATATAGGCTGAACCGGCGAATCATCCCTGTCAACTCTAGCGCATGCGTGAACTCGGGTACATCAAGGTTTGCAGACCAACGCGAGGAAGAAGCGTCTGGCTCGAGCTAAATCATCTAGCGAACTGTTGACACCCGCACCGGTTTTGGTTACAATGCTCCACTGGCCGGCAACCCTGCTTCTTTGACTCTCCTTCTTCACCGGCTCTCACGGAAGCGACCCACCCACACCCGTGCGCTCTCCACGTTCCCACACAAACAGGGGGTTACCTGTGAAACGTTTTGCCTCACTTTTTATCGTTGCGATTCTGATGGGATCGAGCACGAATGTAGCCGCTTTCGACGGTCAATTGAAAGGGTTTGTCCTCGGCGGTGGTGTCGGCGGCTCATGGACGAGCTTCACGCAGGAGCTTTCCGGGTTCGGGGCGCCCTTCGACGGCACGAGCGATCGCGAGAACGACATCGGTTTTGCGACCGACTTCAAGATCGGTTACGGCGTGAACGACCAGTTTCTTCTTTACTACGTCAACCGGGGTTCGTGGTTTGGGCTGGACAATGTACTCGGCGAAACCGTGACGATCTTCAACTCCGTGGGACTCGTCGGGGTAAGCTACTATGTTGCGCCTGCATCCAGCACCTACATTATGGGCCTCATCGGGATTGCCTCCTGGTCGGCAGTGTTCGAAGAAGACTCGGGCGGCCAGATCGGGTTCGGCCTAGGCGCCGGCGTCGGGTATGAGTTCGCCCGGCACTGGGCCATCGAAACCACATTCAACTGGGGGAATCCGGAGGACTCTGAGGCCGGTTTAAAGGTCAGCACCAACGCGTTCGCTCTGATGGTGATGATCACGGGTCTCGCGTACTAAGGCGTTTTAGAAGCTGGGTCGAGCGGGGATGACCGCCGGTGCGTTCAGATACCGAGAGGCGAGTGCTCGTGCGGGACCTCGGACTCTTCCGTGTCCCGGTGGATCCGACGGGCCTCGCCCGTCATCGAGTACCGCTCGAGTTGGCGCTTCCAGTCCTGGAGCCGGTCTTTCAGTTCAGCCAGTCGTTCTTTCGCTTCGAGCGGTGCGTCGCCCATCGTCGCGTTCAGTTGTGCGAGCGTGGCGCACGCTTCTTCGTACGTTTTGTCCAAATCACAAACGTTCTTGCGCAGCGAATCAATGAGAACGTTCACCACCTCTGCCTCTTTGATCAGGTAATCTTTGTCACGCAGCTTGAGGTTCCCACTGAGGTTTCCCGTTGCGAGGTTCTGCAGAACGGTGCGGATTCGGAAAATGGGACCCGCGATCCGATGCGAAATGACGATCGAGTACGCACCGACAAACCCGGCCAGGATCCACATCGCCGGAAAGAGCAGGCTGTTCAACTCGAGGAATCGGTTGGTCAGTGCGGCCTTCTGGTGCACGGAGAGACCGCTGCGATCGAACTCCATGATGAGCGGAATGTAGAGGGCGGCGAGCATAATCGCCACCACCGCCCCGAACTGGAGCAGGTGCAGGGCCACCAGCCGATACTGAAATGGGTTGATGATAAGTTTC